>JAFWFB010000088.1 GCA_017512625.1 Erysipelotrichaceae bacterium | reverse complement strand
CGATAAATATGAATCAGAAGGATTTGACCGAATTGATCTAAAGATGCCTTTGGAAGAGATCGAAATGATCGACAAGGTAAGTTCCCTTAACAGGAATGTAGTTGTGGTACTTTGCTCAGGCAGCCCAATAGAGACACCGTGGGCCGATAAAGTCAAAGGTATAGTCTATTGTGGCTTAGGTGGTGAAGCAGTTGGAGAAGCCTTAAAACAGATCATATTCGGTGATATCAACCCTTCAGGAAAGCTTTCATCAAGCTGGCCATTAAGATATGAAGATGTTGTATCCTCTTCCTACTATGGAAGCAAAGATGCTCAATATAGAGAAGGGATCTATGTGGGATACCGTTATTATCAGAAAGCGGGAATACCTGTCAGATGGCCTTTTGGCTATGGCTTAAGTTATACCAGTTTTGCTTATTCCGATCTGTCAGTAGATGGAAAAGAAGTAAGCTGTTCTATTACCAATACCGGAAATCTCAAAGGAAGCGAGATCGTAGAGTTATATGCTAGCAGTCTTAATAAAGACCAGTATCGTCCGGTAAGGGAACTTAAAGGATTTGTTAAGGTAGAACTTGAACCGGGTGAAACCAAAAAGGTCAGTTTCAAACTTGATGACCGCAGTTTTGCGATCTGGGACAATTGTTGGACAGTCATAGCCGGGGATTACGCGATAGAGATTGGAGCATCTTGCGAGGACATCCGTCTTAGCGAAAAGATCAATATCGAAGGCAAGAAGATCGAGAGTGGTAATATCCCATCCTGGTATTATGATCCAAAGGGTGTTCCTTCCAAGGAAGACTTCGAACAATTGATCGGTCATCCGGTCAAAGAAGCTATTCCTGAAAAAGGCAGCTTTACCATGGAAAATACCCTGATAGAAATGAAGGATCATAGTTTGGTCATGAGGATCATGTACCAGGCGGTAAAGCATACTATTTCCAAAACCTTTAATGCCAGTAAGGATCCTGATGATCCTACCTACAAGATGATGATCAACAGTGCAGCTGATTCCTCATTATTCGGAATGAAGATCTCCGGACAGATGAACAATCATGTAATAGAAGGACTTCTGGAGATGGCTAACGGCCACTTCTTCAAAGGCCTTAAAAAGATGCTTGAGAAATGATTATTAAATATTCTTAAATTATTTAAAGTAACGAAAGAGTAAATCTGAAAGGTTAGAGTGATGATTGATATAATCATGGTAAGAGATAAATAATAGTAAACAAAGAAAAGGTAGGTAAATAGAATGCCAAAAGTAATTCCAGGTGAACAGGAACGTTCAAAGAGATCACGTGTAACGATTAGATCTAACAGAAAAAAGAGAACTGTAAATCCAAAAAGCAGTAAAGTAGACGAAGAAAACAGATCAGAAACAATGGAAAAACTGAAAAGTTTTGTTCACACCTTAAAAGATAATAACGAAGAATAATACAGATAATACCTGATAGGAAGATTAAATGGGATATATTTATATAATGAAGAATCCTGCATTTCCCCAATTCGTAAAAATTGGTTATGCAGACGATCCTGAAAGAAGAAGAAAAGAGTTAAGTGGAGCTGTTCCGATTTCATATGAATTAGTCGCGACTTATAAAACAACAGAAAGATTAAAAGACAAGACGCTTCACAGATTAATCGATGAGTTGGATGGAAATCTGAGATATGACCCAAGTAAAGAATTCTATGCAGTTGGTCCAGATATGGCGATCCGATGGCTGCAAGCTATAGCTGAAATAAGTGGAACAACGGATAGACTGGATATCTATAATAACGATAGTGATGAAGATGTCGGAAAAAAGAGCGTCGGAAGACGCAGACCACCAATTGATTATATCAAGTGCGGAATACCTATCGGAGCAGAGTTTAACTATATAAATGATAAGAGCATTACTGTTAAGGTGTTGGATGGTAGGCATGTTGAATATAACGGCATAAAGACATCCATCTCTGCTGTAGCAAAAGAACTATTGGGAACTCAATACAGAGTAAACGGAGTCTTATATTTTACATATAATGGAAAACCGGTTAGCGATTATTATGAAATGATGTTTAAATAGTAATAATAACAGATAGAGATAAGGAGCAAACATGGGAAATGGGTATGCATTAAAATGCAACAATTGTGGTTTTGAGATAGATGTTATGTTGGGTAGAGGATTCCTGTATCCAAGTGTATGTCAAGATCTGATAGAAAAAGCTAAAAACGGAGAATTTGGCGAAGAATACCGTCGAATTGTAGTTAGCAATCCGCATAGTGTTATTGATGGCAACAAAGAGCTATATGCATGCAAAAAGTGTGGAGACCTTAAAGTTGAAGAAAATCTTTCAATTTATACTCCAAAAGAAGTGACATCGAAGGTGAAAAAAGGAGAGGAAACAAACCTGAGTATTACCCGTTGGATTTCAGAAGGAAGAAACAAGTTTAAATGCATAAGAAGATATGTTCATAAGTGTTCTGAATGCAATACTGTCATGAAAAAGGCCGATCTTGATAGAGACTCTGTTTCTTGTCCGAAGTGTAAAGGAGATCTAGAAATAGATTCCTGGATTATGTGGGATTAAAAGATAGTTATTTATAAAAATCGATTTGCAATAGGTAACGAATAACTTAAAAAGCCCCTTAGGGCTTTTTATTTATCTCTTTTATTATTGCTTAGTTATTGCCGAACATCCGGTTTTCAAATTC
The DNA here is from genome assembly GCA_017512625.1 of Erysipelotrichaceae bacterium. The sequence goes on along the minus strand of JAFWFB010000088.1, from coordinate 21,160 downwards.
CTGATGAGCAGCTTCTGAATCTGTTCCCGCAAAAGCATATTCAATGCCATCAACGATGATGATGTTATCGGACCAGTACTTGGAAGTATCTATGGTGATGTTGGAATAGCTTTCATCATAAGCTTCCGTCATCTCGTCACCTTCATACCCATCGTAGTATAACGTTACATCATAAGTGCCATCATTGTTTTTTACGATGTTATTGACATAGGCTGCCGGGAATCCACCCGCATCCCATAATCCGAGATTGACTCTGATGAAGTCCTCATCGTCATAGCCGATCCAGATAAACTCATTGTTATCCTGGCAGTTCCAGTAACCGTTAAAGGTATCCATGAATTCCCAGATAATAGTAGCGGTATGTTTTTCAGCCAGTTCTTCGATAGTCTTGCAGTGAGACTTATAGACGTCATCGTTAAGAAGCAGGTTTTCATCAAGCTTGCTTAGATCACACTTGATCTTCTCGCCATTGAGGATGAACTCGTAGGTATTATCGTTGACCTTTTTTATGTCGGTCGCAACAAAGCCGTTTCCTTCGTCCTGACCGACCGTGAAGTAGGTGAATGTCGTTTCTCCTGCATCATTCTTTTGGATATGTAAGGCATGGCTAAGAGTCTGTTCCAGCCAGTAGCCATCGATCGTATCCGGAAGATTCTCTTTCGTTTCCTTACCGGTACAGGAGCTTAAAAGCAAAGCGCAAAGCAATAAAGCAATTATCTTTTTCATTATTATTCTCCCTTGGTTCAACCTTATTCTAACAGATTATCTTTCTTCACGGAAATAAGGTAGGCCTAAGGAAGCTGGTGGCTGATTTTCTCTCTTCTTTCTAAGCGATACGAAGATCAGGATGATCGAAGTAAAGATATATGGGACGATCTTGTAGATCTCGGTGGGCAAGAAGCTAAGAGGTACTCTTAGGTAGAGGATGATCAGTCCACCAAACAGGATCGATCCCCATACCGCATTAAGTGGACGCCAGAGACAGAAGATGACCAGAGCTACTGCCAGCCAGCCTTCGCCGGAAAGGGCCAGGTGGTTCCAGACTGTTGCACTGATGGTCATGGTATAGACCATGCCACCCATGGCACTGATACCGCCGCCGATGACGGTAGCCAGATATTTGTATTTAGTGACGTTGATACCAACGGTATCAGCGGTTGAAGGCGATTCACCTACAGCTCTTAAATTGAGTCCCTGCTCGGTCTTGCGCATGAAATAAGCCATGATGACACAAATCAGAATACCTAGATAGACAAAGATATTGTATCCGAAAACAACTTCACCCAGTACCGGAATCTTTCTTAGAAACTCAGGGAACGGGGAATTGGAATAGAAAACTTTAAGGGCATTGCTGATGGCGACATTGCCACCTACACTGTTTCTCATTACTTCACCAACGAATTGGCCAAGTCCGGTACCGAAGATCGATAAGGCCAGACCGGTAACATTCTGGTTGCATCTTAAGGTGATAGTGAGGAAACCGTAGATCAATGAGCCAAAGCAACCGGCCAGGAAAGCACAGATGATGGAAATGGTTACTGCTACGATACCATTGGCTCCCTCTCCTGCCAGATTGCCATAGACAAAGGCTCCACAAAGACCAAAGGCTCCACCCATGTACATCAAACCTTCAACGCCGAGGTTGAGGTTACCGGACTTCTCGGTCAGGATCTCACCGCTGGTGCCATAGAGTAAAGGGGTACCGTTTAAAACGGCTGCCTTAATTAATCCGATGATATTGATATTCATGCTTGTTCCTCCTTTTTACGAAAGATCAACCGGTAGGTTATGAAGAATTCACAGGCTAACATTGATAACAGGATGATTCCGGTAATGATATCGGAAACGGAAGCAGGAATAGCTAAAGAGGACTGTAATGTCGATGATCCTCTTTCCAGTATTGCCAAAAGCAGAGCAATGGCGATCATGGCTGCCGGATTGAATTGAGATAGCCAACAAACGGTAATGGCGGTAAAGCCGATTCCTCCCGCAACATCCTTATAAAGGGTCATGTGCGTACCGGAAGCCATCATGAAGCCGACTAAGCCATTGATGGCACCTGATAAAAGACAGGTACGGACGATGACTTTAACAACATTCATTCCCGCATATCTGGCAGTATTTTCACTTTCGCCGAGAACGGCGATCTCATAGCCGTGTTTGGTGAAATTCATGTAGACAAAGATAAAGACAGTCAGAAGCAGGACGATGATCCAGCCGATCTGTACGCCAAATAACTTAGGTAAGACAGCTTTAGGGTCGAACATCGGAATGATCTGACTTCCCGGTTTGCCTTCCCAAGGACCGCCGACCAGATAGCCGGCGATACCGATGGCGATATAGTTCATAAGCAAGGTAAACAGAGTCTCATTAGTATTGAATTTGGCTTTAAAGAAAGCCGGAATGGCTGCCCAAAGGGCACCACCGATCATGGAAGCCAGGGCCATTGCCAACAGCAACACCACTCTAGGCATTCTTGAATACCAGTTTAAAGCGAAGTAGGTAGCAAAGATCGCACCCATTGTGATCTGCCCTTCAGCACCGACATTCCAAAAGCGCATTTTGAAACAAGGAGCCAGAGCTAAGGCACAACCAAGCAAAGGAGTCGCGATCTTGATGACCTGACGGATACCTGAGCTTCTTCCTAAGGTTCCCTTTAAGATCGTTGCATAAGCTGTAAACGGATTTTTCTTGATGATCAAAAAGATGAGTCCACCCAGGATCAGGGCAATCACAAATGCTGCGATCCTGGTCAGATAGATCATCTTCTTGGAGGCATCCTCCCTTTTGACCAGTCGGATCAGGGGAGTCTTTAATTCATTATTCATTCTCGTTTCCTCCTTCGTGCATCATCAAAAGACCGATCTGTTCCTTGGTAGCGGTCCGGGCATCGACGATGCCACTGACCTTTCCTTCGTAAAGGACCAGGATCCGGTCGCATAACTGAAGCAAAACGTCCAGGTCTTCACCGACAAAGATTACGGCGACACCTTTCTTTTTCTGCTCCATCATCAGGTTATAGATATTGTAGGAGGAGTTGATATCCAGTCCTCTTACTGCATAAGCACTCATCAAGACGGTCGGGTTGGTAGCAATCTCTCTTCCGACCAGAACTTTTTGGACATTGCCACCGGAAAGACGTCTTACCGGATATTCGATATCCGGAGTGACGACATCCAGTTCATTTAATACTTTCTCAGCTAATTGCTGAGGTTCCTTACGGTTTACGAAGATACCCTTACCTTTGTTCCATAAGCGAAGCATCATGTTGCCGGTCATACCCATGTCACCAACAAGACCCATACCAAGACGGTCTTCCGGGACAAAGGCTAAAGAGATACCGGCTTCCCTGATCTCGACCGGGGATTTGCCCACCATTTCGACTCTTTCCGTTTCGTTAGGGGTATAGATGATCGAACCATCGCTGATCGGTCTTAGTCCCGCAATGGCTTCTAAAAGTTCCTTTTGTCCGGATCCGGCGATTCCCGCGATACCCAATATCTCGCCACTATTGACGGTAAAGGAGACCTTGCTTAATTTGGAGGCCTGTTCACTGCCTCTTACTTCCAGATCCTTGATGGTAAGACGCGGCTGCTGGTTTTTAGTATCAACTCTTTCGATATTTAATGAAATGGCCTTGCCAACCATCATCTCAGTCAGCGCATTGATATTGGTCTCAGAAGTGCGGACCGTATTGATGTGTTCACCCTTTCTCATTACCGCGACCACATCGGAGATCTCCATGACCTCGTTCAGTTTGTGGGTGATGATAACGACTGTCTTGCCCTCGGCTTTCATGGTGCGCATGACATCGAAAAGCTTTTCGACTTCCTGCGGAGTCAAGACAGCGGTCGGTTCGTCCAAGATCAGGACATCGACATTGCGGTAAAGGACCTTAACGATCTCCAGTGTCTGTTTTTCCGACACGGACATCTCATATACCTTCTTGTACGGATCGATGTTGAATCCGTAACGCTTACTTATCTCTTCAACTTTTTTGGCGATCTTGGAAAGATCGTATTTCTCTTCGCCTTCAAGTCCCAAGGCCACATTTTCAACGGCGGTAAAGACATCGATCAGCTTGAAATGCTGATGGATCATGCCGATGCCGTGGTCAAAGGCATCCTTAGGGGAAAGGATATTGACTTTACTTCCCTCAACAAAGATCTCGCCTTCATCCGGGTAATAGATGCCGGCGATCATGTTCATCAGGGAAGTCTTGCCACTTCCGTTTTCACCAAGTATCGCCATGATGACGCCATGGTCGACATAGAGATTGACATTCTTGTTGGCGGTAACGGAACCGAAGTACTTGGATATATTCTTAAACTCTATTGCGTGAATCTCTTTCAAGGAAATCTCCCTTCTTTTTTATTAATCTAAGGTCGTAAATTAATAAAAAATCCGAAAGGGAGCTAGACTCCCTTTCGGAATAAATCAATTGTATTTTAGTAAGCTTCGTTGATCAGGGTAATACCGTCAATTCTTAAAGCGAAGTATGGAGCAGACTGGAAGTAAGACTCGTGGAAGGCACCATCGAATACAGCTTCTTCAGAGTCAGCTACGAAATCGCCATCGGTATCAAGAGCGAAGCAGGTAGTAACTTCTTCACCATTGACAGTGAATTTGGAAGTATCGAATACCTGGAGTTCGCCGGAAGCTAACTGAGCTTCGACCTCAGCGATCTTTTCAGCAGTACCTTCAGCAGCAACAGCTTCGTTTAAGGCGGTCATCTTAACGTCGCCATCCTTAAGACCATGACCGATGTAGTCCTGATCTACAGGAGTTCCGTTAACAGCACATTCGATAACGTATACGAAGAAGTTGGTCCAGTCGATTCTGGTAGAGATGATTGAAGCGTCTGGAGCAACGTCAGTCATATCGATATTAGAACCGGTATGGAAGACACCTGCAGCCTGAGCGGTGGTAGCCGGAGTAGTGGAGTCAGAGTGCTGAGAGACCATGATAGCACCACGGTCGATCAGGTCTTGAGCAGTAGACTGTTCCAGTGAAGGGTTGCTCCAGGAACCGATGAATTCAACCATCATGCTTACGCTAGGGCAAACAGACTTGGCACCGAGGTAGTAAGCAGTATAACCGGAGATAACTTCGGCGAAGGTGTAAGCACCGACATAACCGATTACAGCCTGTTCAGGAGTAATGGTTCCGGCTTCGATCAGTTCATTTAACTTAAGACCGGCAACAACACCAGCGATGTAACGTCCTTCGTAAACTGAAGGGAAAGCGTTGATGGTGTTAGGCAGATCATCTTTGCTTGAATGCTCGTTGGTCAGACCGGCGAAGATAGTATCAGGATACTGGCCGGCAACAGTCAGCATTGCTGGTTCCTGACCGTAAGAGTTATTGAAGATGGCGATGCAGCCTTCTTCAGCGAGTTCTTCATTATCAACGGCAACCGGATCACCCTCTGGATGGTTGTAGGTGTAGTGCCATTCGATGTTGATGCCCTTGGAGGCCAGAACTTCTTTAGCATCTTCAGCAGCCATGTAGAAGTTGCGGTCATAAGCGGCGTTATCATCACCGATGCAGACTAAACCGACCTTGTAGACGGTCTCTTCCGGAGTGTCTGTTTCTTCTTCAGGAGTGCTGGTGCAAGCAACAACACCTAAAAGCAAAAACAGAACCATTAGACATGATAATAGTTTTTTCATTTTCTTCTCCTTTGCAAAAACTAAAAAACCTGAGCCTTGGCTCGTTTTTGTATTTAAATCGTTTTTACGAGCAGAAGATTATTTATCTCTTCTATCATAGTCCTACATTTACGGTGTAGGGTAGATACTCCTTTCCATATCAAAGGATTATACGATTTAATTACAAGATGAGTATAACAAAAAAAGTAATTGGGTAAACATCAAATTTTTTATTTTTCACACATCATACTGATAAAATATTTTTGTATTTAATTGAAAGGACATTTCCATATGAAAGTAGGAACAATCAAAGAGATCAAACAGCACGAGTACAGGGTAGGTATTACTCCGGATAATGCCCTATCCTATATCAATGCGGGACATGAGGTCTACGTTGAAAAGGGAGCCGGACTGGGTGCTGGTTTCAGCGATGAGGAATACATCGCCGCCGGAGCGACTGTCTTAGACACTGCTAAGGAAGTTGCGGACAAGGTCGAGATGCTGGTTAAGGTCAAGGAACCACTGCCGGAAGAATTTGACCTGCTAAAAGAGGGAATGATCCTCTATACCTATCTGCATCTGGCCGCTGAGAAAAGACTGGCCAAGGAATTAAAGGACAGAAAAGTCAGTGCCGTAGCATATGAGACCATCGAAGAAAAGGATGGACTGCCATGTCTTCGTCCAATGAGCGAGATCGCGGGCAGACTGAGCATTCAGGAAGGTGCCAAATACATCGAATCATCCTATGGTGGAAGAGGTATCCTGCTTGGCGGCGTACCAGGCGTTGAAAGAGGCAAGGTCGTCATCATCGGTGGCGGTATTGCCGGAACCTATGCAGCCAAGGCTGCCATCGGTATGGGTGCCCAGGTGACCGTTTTGGATATCAATTTACAAAGACTTACCTATCTGGATGATATCTTCGGTACTGGTGTAACCACCCTTTACTCTTCCGAGAAAAACATCATCAAGGCCATTTCCGAAGCCGACCTGGTTATCGGTGCTGTCCTGATCCCGGGAGCTTCTACGCCTAAACTCATTAAGAAAGAATATCTTAAATACATGAAGAAAGGTGCTGTCATCGTTGATATCGCTGTTGACCAGGGCGGATGTGTAGAGACTACGCACGTCACCTATCACGATGATCCAATCTATATCGTCGATGGCATCCTGCACTATTGCGTGGGCAATATGCCAGGAGCAGTGCCAAGAACTTCCAGTATCGCCCTTACCAATGCGACCTTAAGATATGGTCTTATGATCGCCAATAAGGGTCTTAAGCAGGCAGCTGTCGATTCGCCAGCCATTGCCAAGGGAATCAATTACTATGGTGGCAAGTGCACCAACTATAATGTTGCTACCAGCTTAGACGAAGAATACTTCGAACCACTGGAGAGCCTTGGTGTATAAGCTGATCTTCAGCGATGCTGACGGTACCCTGCTTGATTCAAACGGTCAGGTAAGTGAAGCTAACGTCAAAGCCATATCTAAGGCAGAAGAAAAAGGCATCGGCTTTGTTCTTTGCTCAGGCCGTCAATTAGGCGCCTGTTCCGGCATCATCAGGTCTTTAGGACTTGAAGACAAAGAAAATGTCTATACCATCTCCAGCAATGGTGCCGTCGTTTCCGAGAATAAGGGCAATAAGGTCTTGCATACCTTTGCGATAAGCTTGGAGGATACAGCAAAGGTCTATGATCTTGTAAGGGATCAGGATCTCAAGATCCTGATCATGACCGATAAGGATGTCTATTATTTCTATGGTAACGGTCTAAAAGCCGGGGATATCAAAAAGTTTTCCCAGATGGACAGAAACCTGATCGAAGATCTCTCCCTTTTAAAAGATCAGCTGATAAGCAAACTGGTCATCAATTCGGACCGGCATGAAGATCTGGTAGCCTTCCTGGAGAAGCTGGAAGGTTTAAGGGATGATCTTACCATGAGCTTTTCCGATGAACTGGTTTTGGAGATCACGGCTAAGGGAGTGGATAAGTCTTCAGGCATGAAATGGCTGGTGGAATATCTTGGTATTGAACTTAAGGAAGTCATCGCCGTCGGTGATCAGCTAAATGATCTTCCTATGATAAAGGCAGCCGGACTTGGAACTTGCGTAAGCAATGCCAAAGAGGATGTCAAAGCCGGAAGCGATCTGGTCCTTGATGCAAGCAATGATGAGGATGCGATCGCCAAGCTTATAAACAGGATCCTATAAACAAGAGTCTGTCAATGACAGACTCTTTTAATATGGTAAGATTAGTACGAAATGAAATATATTGGTTTGGATTTAGGCAGTGTTACCTGCGGGATCTCCCGTTCCGATACCGGCCGCTTTGCTTCGCCGGTAAAGACCTTGCGCTTTCATCCCGATGATTACGATGAGGCCATTGGCAAGATCCTGGAATTGTTAAATGAAGAAAAGCCCGATCTGGTGGTCATGGGTTATCCTTTGTTGCCTAATGATGATGAAGGTCCAAGAGCCAAACTTTCCAGAGAAGTTGGTGAGATAATTGAACAGGAATCGGGCATCAGGGTCGTTTTGCAGGATGAACGCAATACCACCAAGGATTCCGAAGAATTTCTGATCCAGGTCAATGTCTCCCGTAAAAAGAGAAAGAAGATCATCGATCAGCAGGCCGCTGTCAGGATCCTTCAATACTATCTGGATAACTTAAAAGAAAAAAGCAGTCATTAGACTGCTTTTTTAATATCCATGATCATTTACTTTTCCACGTGAACGATGAAGGTTGGTGACGTTACACTGAAGGAACTGCCATCGCTGTAAGTGAAGTAGACCGGAATATCGACGGTATCATATACCGCTCCCTTGGCGTAGACATTACCATTTCCGTCAATGTCCAGTGCGGAGGTATAGGCGGTATGGAAATCTACCCACAAGGTCACATCGGTCTTGCTGACATTTCCGTCGTATGAGGCAATGTGAGTCGCCTTGTATGGGATCTTGGCGCCACTTCCGGCTTTTACGGAGACATTGTTTTCCATCTCGAAGATGACGGTCTCGCCTTCAACGTTGACGACACAGGTCTTTACCAGATCGTCAATACTGACAGTGATGATGGTCTGTCCGTATCCCTTGACCTTTATGATACCCTGATCGGTGACTGTCGCTACCGACTCATCGGAACTGGTAAACTTGACCTTGTTGGTAACATGGGCCGGAGTTACGGTAGCACTTACGAAGTAGTCGGTGCCGAAATATGCGGTGATTAGAGTCTTGTCGAGGGTCAGTGTCTCGGCCTTGACGGTCTTTGGTCTGGTCTCGAAACCGATGACTCTTTCAACGTCGCCGCACTTGATGTGGATCTTGGTGTTGCCCGGTGATCCGGTATAGACGTTACCGTCGTTATCGACTTTGACGACATTTTCATCTTCCGAGGTCAGCGTCATCTTGTCGGTGGTATTGGCCGGGGTTAAGGTGATGTTGAGGTTCCACTTGCCATTGCCTTCCATCGACCAGTAGGCACTATATTGGGTGCTGATTCCCGTACATGGGATCCTGGTGTTTTCCGGTTCCGGCTTATTATTATTGCTGTTTGAATTACCATTATCCGGAATGGTCGATCCAGCGTCGGTATAAAAAGCCTTTAAGGTGATATCAGCATTTACCGGCTTACTGAAGTCGTAAGGTGTACCGTTAAGCCGCCACTCTACAAAGGTATACCCTTCCTTGACCGGATCTGCCGGACGGGCTGCCCTTTCACCTTCAACGACACTGCTGGAAGAGATGGTACTGCCTCCATCACTGTCATAGGTAACGGTATAGATCTTTTGCTGGTCCTTACCGGTACAGCCGGCTAAAAATAAGGACAACAAAAGAAGTAACACGAATAGTCTCTTATTATGCATAGTTGTTCTCCTTGTTATCTAAATTATACTAAAAAAATAAAGACTTGAAGGTACTATGGAACATTTTTCATTGATTTTTGAAAGAATATTCAGGAAATTTTTCAACAGTCTAAATAATTGATGTTAATGATATATAATTAGAGTATGAGCAATTTAGAAAATAATGCTTATTTCTGGCAAAAACTGGAAACGATATACGCCGGATCCGATTTTGTTGTTACCCAGGAGATCGGATCGGTCCATCCCCGCTATACCTCTTTGGTCTATCCGGTCCGCTATGGAATCTTAAGATCCTATGATGGCGACCAGGATACCCGGATCAATGCCTTTAAAGGTAAAAACGGAACTTCACTGGAAACCATTATCGTCTGCGCCGATATTCTGACTAAAGAAGTTGACGTCAAGCTGCTGATCGGCTGCAACAAGGAAGAGGAGGAAGCGATCCTTAGATTCCTCAACCAGACCGACTTTCAGAAGACCATTGTGGTACGCAAGGGCAGTGAAATACCTGCTTGGACAGATACCGAAAATTAATGTAGCAAGCGCTACATTTTTTTATGACCCTATCTTATAATTTATATATGATTAATGACCAGATAGTAGTAAGAGGGGCCAGAGTCAACAATCTTAAGAATGTTGATGTCACTTTGCCCCGTAATAAACTGATCGTCATGAGCGGTCTTTCCGGCTCGGGAAAATCCTCCCTGGCCTTTGATACTATCTACGCTGAAGGACAGCGCAGATACGTTGAATCACTCAGTTCCTATGCCCGTCAGTTTTTAGGCGGTATCGAAAAACCGGATGTCGATGCGATCGAGGGCCTTTCACCGGCGATCTCCATCGACCAGAAGACCACCAATAACAACCCGCGTTCGACCGTCGGTACCATAACGGAGATCTATGATTACCTCCGTCTTTTGTATGCCCGTGTAGGCATCCCTTACTGTCCTAACCACCATCAGCCGATCGAAGCCATGTCCATCACCTCGATGGTCAAGGCTGTAATGGAGATGGAAGAAGGTACCCGTTTTGAGATCCTAGCGCGTATTGCTAATGACCAGAAGGGAACCTTCAAGGATGAGATCGACAAGTATGTCAAGGAAGGCTATATCAGAGCCTATATCGATGGGCAGCTGATCATGCTTGAAGACTTTGAGCCTTTGGCTAAAAACAACAAGCATACCATCGATATCGTCGTTGACCGATTAGTCAAAAGGGATGGCATCGAGTCCAGGGTATATGATTCCTTAGAGACGACCCTAAAGATCGCTGATAATATCGCCTATATCAAGACTGGCGATGAATACCGGCTTTTTTCCGCCAACTATGCCTGCCCGATCTGTGGCTTCAGCGTACCGAAACTGGAACCGCGCCTTTTCTCTTTCAATGCGCCGCTTGGTGCCTGTCCGACCTGCAAGGGTCTGGGCATAACCCAAAGCGTCGATACCGATCTGCTCATACCGGATGATTCCCTTTCCATTGCTCAGGGTGGCATCCGTTACTACAAGAATATCGTCAATACCTCCAATCTGGAGTGGCAGCAGTTCAAGGTACTGCTTGACCATTATCATATCGATGTCAACAAGCCGCTTAAGAAGATGAGTAAAAAGGAGATGGATATCATCCTTTACGGTTCCAAGGAGCCGATCGCCTTCGACATCAACTCCAGCGGTGGCAACTATTACCGCAAGAATCAATACATCGAGGGTGTAAAGACCCTGATCGAAAGAAGATATGTGGAGACCACCTCGGAATTCTCCAAGGAATGGTATTCCTCCTTCATGGTCGAACAGGAGTGCTCGGCCTGTCATGGCGCCCGTCTTAACCCAAGCGTATTAAGCATTAAGGTCGGCGACCGTAACATCTATGAGTTTACCCAGTTGGCAGTCTGCGACGCCCTTGATTATGTAAACAACCTGAAACTGGATAAAAGCAGGGAGAATATCGCAAGGTTATTGCTCAATGAGATGCGCAACCGCCTAGGCTTTTTAAGCGATGTCGGTCTTGACTATGTAACTTTAAACCGTTATGCGGGAAGCTTATCGGGTGGCGAAGCGCAAAGGATCCGTCTGGCTACCCAGATCGGCAGCGCCCTAACCGGTGTGCTCTATGTTCTGGATGAACCAAGCATTGGTCTGCACCAAAGAGATAACCGCCGTCTGATCGATACCCTTAAGAAGATGAGGGATCTTGGAAATACACTGATCGTCGTTGAACACGATGAAGAGACGATCGAAAGTGCCGACTATATCGTCGATGTCGGTCCTTATGCGGGAAAACTGGGTGGCGAGATCGTGGCTTGTGGCAGCGTGGAAGACATCAAGGCTGCACCTGCTTCCATTACCGGCGATTATCTGGCCGGCAGAAGAAAGATCGACTATCCTGAAAAACGCAAAAAGAGCAAACGCTTTTTGAAAGTCAAAGGAGCAGCTGAGAACAACCTTAAGAATATCGATGTCGAACTGCCTCTTGGTACCTTTATCGCGGTAAGCGGCGTATCAGGAAGTGGCAAGTCGACCTTGGTCAATGAAGTAATTGCTAAAGCAATCAAGGCCAATCTCGGTTATGTCCGTATCAAACCGGGCAAGTACAGCAAGATCAGCGGTCTTAACTATCTGGATAAGATCGTTCAGATCACTCAGGATCCGATCGGCCGTACCCCGCGTTCCAACCCGGCAACCTATACCGGTGTCTTCGATGACATCAGGGATCTGTTTGCGGAGACCTTGTATGCCAAGGAAAAGGGCTATACCAAAAGCCGTTTCTCCTTCAATGTCAAGGGTGGACGTTGTGAACACTGCTGGGGCGATGGTGTCAAGCGGATCTCCATGCTCTTTGTGCCGGATGTTTATGTCGAGTGTGAAGAGTGTCATGGCAAACGCTATAACGAAGAAACACTGAAGTGTACCTATAAAGGCAAGAATATCTACGATGTCTTAAAGATGAGCGTCGATGAAGCGATCGAATTCTTCGCCAACGTCTCCAAGATCAGGGACAAGCTGCAGGTCCTACATGATGTCGGTCTGGGTTATATCGAGCTTGGACAAAGCGCACCGACCCTTTCCGGCGGTGAAGCCTGCCGAGTCAAGCTGGCATCCGAATTGCAGAAGAAAGGTACGGGCAAGGCCATCTATATCCTTGATGAACCGACCACCGGTCTTCATTCCTATGACGTCTCCAAACTGATCGATATCCTTCGCAGGATCGTCGATAACGATGATACCGTCTTAGTCATCGAGCACAATCTGGATGTCTTAAAGAATGCGGACTATCTGATCGATCTGGGTCCGGAAGGTGGAGATGGCGGTGGCAGCGTTGTGGTTGCCGGAACGCCGGAAGAGGTCGCCAAGTGTCCTGATTCCTATACTGGGGAGTATTTGAGAAAGATATTATGAACAACGAACCAATTGTAACTGTAAAGAAACTGAAAGATTATTTTGAACTCAAGCAGGTGACCGGCGATGAAGCTTCCCTTCAAAGAAGGATCATCGTCCAGGATATCAACCGTCCGGGTTTTGAGCTGACCGGCTATACCGGTTCTTCGGAACTTAAAAGGGTAATCCTGCTCGGAAACAAAGAGATCCACTATATCGAAAGACTCGATGAGAAGACCCAGCGGGAACGTTTTGAATTCATTACCGATGAAGAGACTCCTTGCATCATCTGCTCCAATGGCCATAAGGCTCCTAAGGTGTTGGTCGAAATGGCCACTGAGAAGAATTTTCCGGTCTTTGAAACCGACCTGGAGACCTATCGTCTTACGGTCGATATCATCTCCTTGCTCGATAAGGAATTATCGGAAACTGAACTGATCCATGGCGTCTTGCTCAATGTATATGGTTTTGGTGTTTTGATCAGGGGAAAATCAGGTATCGGTAAATCCGAAGTCGCCTTGGAGATGATCAAAAGAGGACATGTACTGGTCGCCGATGATGCGGTCGAGATCATGAAATATCACAATGAGCTGCATGGTCAATCCGTGCAATCCATCCGTAACTACCTGGAGATCAGGGGTATCGGTGTCATGGATCTTTCCCGGATGTATGGTGCCGGAGTCTTACTGGATGAAACAACGATCGATCTGGTAATCGATCTGGTCAAATACGAAGAAGTCGAAGAATTCGACAGGATCGGCGATTCTTCCAAGACCATTGAGATCATGGGTCTTGATATCCCTTATGCGGTGATACCGGTAACCGAAGGAAGGTCGCTTGGTGTCATCATGGAAGCCGCTGTGCTTAACTACAAGATGAAACGCGATGGTTATGACAGTTCAGAAGAATTCCGTCAGAAGATCTACAACCAGATCCTAAGCAACCGGGAGGATAAGTAATGGAACTGTTTCCTGAACGCCGGATCCTGATCAGGATCTTTGGCTTAAGCATCACCTATTACGCGGTATTGATCGTTTCCGGTGCCTTTTTTGCCTATTATTTCGGCAGAAAGAATGCTAAAAAAGCCGGCTATGATCTGGACAAGCTGGAAAGCTGGTTTTTAAGCGTGCTGATCCTGGGTATCTGCGGAGCGAGACTCTGGTTCTGTCTTTTCAGTGATATCGGCTACTATCTCGCCAACCCTTTAAGATTCCTGGAGATCTATAAGGGTGGTCTGGCAATCCATGGCGGGGTCATCGTTGGTCTTATCTATTCTTATCTTTACTGTAAAAAGAATCATTATTCTTTTTTGAAATATGCTGACCAGTTGCTTCCTTGCGTGCTATTGGCACAAGCCATCGGCCGCCGGGGCAACTTCATCAATGGCGAATGCCATGGAGGGGAAGTACCGGAAAGCTTCTTTGACGGCTTCTTTGCTCCGTTTAAGAACTACATGCTTATCGATGGCAAGTACTACGAGCCGGTCTTCTTCTACGAGTCAATGTTGTGTCTGCTTGGCTTTGTGCTGATCAATTATCTCCTGCGCAAGACCTCAAAGCGCAGGGGCGACATGACCTATGCCTATCTAATGTGGTATGGCGTCGTCCGCTTCTTTATCGAGATGAAGCGTACCGATCCTTTGTATATCGGTGGCATCAAGATGGCTCAGTTGGCCTCCCTTACCTATATCCTGATCGGTCTTCTGGGCTTTATCGGTGTCTATGACCGTTTCATCAAAAAGGATAAGCCGGTGATCGTCTTTGATCTGGATGGAACCATCCTGGATACGAAAAAAGGAATCCTAAGTTCCTACGAACATCTCTTTGAAAAATACGACAAGGTCGAAAACTTTACTGAAGCAAGAAAACTGGAAGTAGTCGGTCCGCCTTTAAGGAAAATATTCCCTCAATATTTCCCGGGACAGGATGTCGATAAACTGATCGACGAATATCAGAAACATAACAAGGAGATCTTTGCTTCCGTAAACAAGCCAATGGAGCACGCGAAAGAAGTTTTAACCGAGCTCAAGCAGGAAGGATACCATCTGGCGATCGTTTCCAGCAAGATCAGCGACACCGTTAGGGAAAACCTCAGAGTCTTTGAAATGGAAGACCTTTTCGAAGATGTAGTCGGTGTCGAGATGGTCAAAAAGGCTAAGCCGGATCCGGAAGCCTTCGAACTGCTTTACAAGCGCAACGGCTATAACCACGATGCGGTTATCTATGTCGGGGATACGGTCGATGACATCGAGGGTGGAAAAAACGTCGATGCCTTTACCGTTTTGTACTATACTGAAGATGAACCGAGAAAAGACGTCGTCGATGCTAAAGCCAATGTCTATATCGATGACTTAAGAAAGATCAAGGAAATAATCAAGGAAGATAGATATTTTACTTATCAGTCAAAATAGGAGGGGATATGAGTAAAAGATTAATTATCGGAGCTGATCCAAGCGGCTTTGACCTCAAGGAAGCAGTCAAAGCTCATCTGATCGAAGAAGGTTATGAGATCGAGGATGTCGGTACCTTAGCACCGGATGCACCTGTTGACTACTACAATGTAGGTTATCGGGTAGCCAAGAAGGTTGCTGACAAGGAGTATGAACGCGGAATCGTCTTCTGCGGTACCGGAATGGGCGTCGATATCGTCGCCAACAAATTCCCGGGCGTCTATTGCGGATTGGTCGAGTGTGTCTACACTGCAGCCCAGTGCCGTATCATCAACAACTGCAACATGCTGGCATTAGGCGGATTCCTCAATGGTAACCGCAAGGGTATCGCCATGGTCGATGCCTTCCTGAACACCGATTTCTCCGGTTCGGAATACCTTTCCAACGCCTACAAGGAAGTTCAGGCCATTGAGAAAAAGATCTTAGAAGAATACAAATAAGTCAAAGTCAAACCTCCGGAAACGGAGGTTTTCTTTTTGTTTAGGTCATGCCCCGTAATTGGTACTTAAATAAGGTAAAATAAGATTGAGGTAAGATATGGAAAAAATGATTGATAGGGAAAAGATCTATGACGGAAGAGTCGTTACTCTGGTAAAGGATCAGGTCGAACTGGACGATGGTACCAGAAGCGTCCGCGAAGTAGTTTTACATCCGGGAGCCGTATGTATCGCAGTTAAGGATGATGATCACTACCTGCTGGTAAAACAGTATCGTTACGCAGCTGGGGAAGAACTTCTGGAATTTCCGGCTGGCAAGCTGGAACCGGGTGAGGACCCGTTAGAAGCCATCATCAGGGAGACCAGGGAAGAGACCGGCTATAAGATCAAGGATATAGTATGTCACGGATATATTTATCCTACTTGCGGATACAGTTCAGAAAGAATATATTTATATAGTGCGTCCACGGATACTTATGCCGGGACCGACTTCGATGAGGATGAAAGGATAACGCTATACCGTTATACCCTATCCGAGATCGAAAAGCTGGTCAGGGAGAACAAGATCGTGGATGGCAAAACGCTGAGTTTGCTGTACCATTTAAGGAGCAACAATGACTGAAACATTGATCGACTATCTCTACACTTTGGGATTTGACGAGAATGATGAAGCAGAAGAGATCATCAGGATCTTTAATGATGAAAGCTACTATCACCAGTACTATGACAAATTAAAGATCAGCGATCGCTATCAGAAGGCCATCAGGATGATGTTTGACCGCTCGCTGGATGACCTTTACGAAAGAGCCTATCAGGCGCTAAACATCGATCCGTTTTGCGCAGAAGCTGCCTATGTCCTCAATCTGTTCGATGAAGACGATCAGGCTCAGTATGAGCATGCTAACAGTCTTCTGAATTACGATGATGAGACTTTGAAAAGCTTCATGACCAATTCCTATGAAAGGACAGCTACCTGTCTGGTCATCAATTCCGTAGTCAATTACTTTACCGTCATCCGTAACCTCAAAAAAGCCATTGCATTGGAAGAGAGACTGATGAGGGTCGATGAGAATGAGAAACGTTTCGGAATGACCCAACTGATCCTGCTTTATTCCTATTTCGAGGATGAAGAAAAGATCAGAAAGATCTACCTGGAAGAAGGATTCGCTAATCCTTTATCCTACCTGCTCTACATACAGGTTATGATCAAAAACCGCAACAGCCGTGATCTTCCGGAAGTCGTTCATGAGTTTATCCGTGATTATCCGGAAGCCCTGACTTATCTGGACAACCCGGAATATAAAGAAAATGACGATCTGTTTTATTCCTTTGAATCATTGCGCAACAGTTTTGAAGAGACACCTAATATCTTTACGGTCATCAGCAAGTTAGCGTTGGAAAGCAGAAGATATGAAAACTAAACAAATCAACACCATCACCAAGATCGTTGCTGTGGCGCTGATCTATACCGCTGTAAACATGCTTTTGGGCGAATTCGTCTTCATGACGATCCAGTTTCGGATCGGGGAAGCATTGATGATCCTTTGCCTGATCGACCGCAAGTATATCTATGGTCTGACCTTAGGATGTTTTATCACCAACATGGTTGGTGTATTGACCGCTCTTAATCCGATCGGTATCGTCGATATCATTTTCGGAACCTTTGCTACCTATCTGGCAGGAGAGCTGATGTACCGCTTTAGGGGAGTCAGATATAAGGGCATCAGCTGGCTTTCTGACCTGATGCCGGGAATCGTTAACGGCATCATCATCGGAATCGAACTGACTTACCTGTTTTTTGTCGGCAACATGTTTCTCGGATTTCTCTACAACTTTACCTCGATCTTTATCAGCGAGACCGTCATCGTTTTGATCATCGGCGAATTGCTTCATGGTCGTCTTAAAAAAGTTGTCAGTGATTGATGTGCTAAAATAAGAGTATGCAGAAAATAGAACTTAATGAATTGAAAGAAAAGCTGAATGACCTTTCTTCTTTAGTCGATGAAGAAGGTCTGATCATCAGTGAGGATGCTGAAGAAAAATATGTACTGATCAGTGCAGACTTTTTCGATGAACTCATGGAAGTTTACCAGAGCGATCTTCTGATCAATCCTTTGAGACATCTCGATGCGGAGGATATCGATTTCAAGATCGTCGGTGACAACAAGCTGCAGCTGAGTGAAAAGGAATATGATCAGCTGCGCCAGAAGATGATGAATGCTTTCGATGAATTCTTTAAGAAGAATATCAAAAAGATGAACTGATATGAAAAAAGGCTTATTTATTACTTTAGAAGGACCTGATGGTTCCGGTAAAACCACCATTGCTGACCTGCTGGAAACAGAACTGGCCAAGAAGGGCTATGAAGTCGTTCACACCCGTGAACCGGGAGGCATTGATATTGCGGAGCAGATCCGCAAGGTCATCCTCGACCCGAAGAATACAGCCATGGATGCCAGGACCGAAGCTTTGCTTTATGCCGCAAGCCGTCGTCAGCACCTGGTAGAAAGAGTGATCCCGGCTTTACAAGCCAATAAGATCGTTCTTTGCGAAAGATTTCTGGATTCTTCCCTGGCTTATCAGGGCTATGGCCGCAATATTGGCTTTGATGAGGTTTTAAAGATCAATGAATTTGCCATCGATGGTGTCATGCCTGATCTGACGATCTTTTTGGATATCGATGAGGCTGAAGGACTAAAGCGGATCTCCGGCCGTGATTTCAAGGATCGACTCGATCTGGAATCCATCGAATTCCATCACCGGGTATCTCAGGGTTACGCTGAAGTCAAAAGAGTCTTTAAAGACCGCATCGTATGCATCGATGCTTCGAATCCAATCGAGAAAGTCCTTTCCGATTGCCTTGAAGTCATCATGGACCGGTTATGATAAACCAGACATTAAAGCAAGAACAAAACCGGGTCTACCGGTTGCTTAATAACGCGCTCAAAAACCAGCATCTGGCTCATAGCATCCTTTTTTCCGGAAACCGGAATGCTTTGAAGATGGATGCTGCTTTATTATTGGCGGCTTCGATCGTCCAGGACAAAGATCAGCTGGTTGATGAGAATGATGCCATCTATCAGCGCATCAAGGCCGGAAACTACTATGATGTCATCGTCATGGACGGTGACAGTGATACTGTAAAGACCGAGCAGGTCGAAGACCTGATGTCCCGTTTCAATCTAAGCGGACTGGAATTATCAGGCAAGAAGGTCTATGTCATCAACAATGTCAACAACTCCTCGACCAAGGTCCTAAATTCCCTGCTTAAGTTTCTGGAGGAGCCGCGTCCGGGCATCTACGCGATACTGATCAGTGACGATATCAATGGCTTGCTTAAAACCATCGTCAGCCGTTGCGAGATCATTGAGTTCAAAAGCCGCAGTAGCGTAGAGATCTACAGTGCTTATGCTGCTGATGGCTTTAAAGAGGACGATGCCTATCTGTTATCAAGACTGGCGACTGATCTTCCGGTCTACGAGGAAGATGTCTATCGTCTAAGCAAGCAGTTAAGGGACAAGTTTCTGGAATACAATGATCAGCCTGATGAATTCATCGTCTATGCGATCAATACTTACAGCGACCTATTAAAGGATCGCAAGATCTCGGATAAGCAATATCCGATCTTGCAGCTGTTTTTAAGGATGATGCTGATGCTGATCGTGGATGTCAGGATCAAGGATGAATTCGAGGGCGCTTATCATCAGGATCTGGTAAGGATGGATAATTCCGTCTACGATCTAAACAGACTTCAAAAAGCTATCTTAAAGATCAAAAAGCTGGCTCATCAGCCTTATAACGTCCGCCTTTTGATCGATAAATTCGCCTATCTGGTATCAAGAGCGGCCAGATGACCCACCGGCATAGACCGGTTTTTTGTTTCGAGTGGGAAAAATGTTATAATTAATGATACAAAAAGTACAAAGTTTTGCTTTGTTAAAATATATAAAGAAAGATTAGTTTATGGAAAAATATACCAACATCAAATTTGATACGACCAATAAATCATATACTTTTAAGACGGATCTGGAGAACATCCATATCGACGATAAAGTAGTTGTCGAGACCAACCGGGGAGTCGAGCTGGGAGTTTGCGTCAGTGAATTAAGCGATACCCATAACCTTCAGGAAGGCATGGAGATCAAGCCGATCTTACGTAAAGCCAGCTACTTCGACATCAAGAATTTCGAACGCAACCGCAAGGACGCAAAAAGCGCAATGGCCATCTGTCAGCGTGAAGCCGATAAGCTGAAGCTGCAGATGAATGTCATCAGTGCCGAGTATACCTTGGATAGGGCCAAGATCACCTTCATCTATGTAGCTGATGACCGGGTCGACTTCAGGGAACTGCTCAAGGTACTGGCTGCCATTTTCAAGTGCAGGATCGACCTGCGCCAGATCGGTGCCAGGGATAAGGCCAAGATGATCGGCGGTATCGGCACTTGTGGCAGGGAATTGTGCTGTAGAGGCTTTATCAACAGCTTTGACATGGTCTCCATCAACATGGCTAAAAATCAGGGACTGGCACTTAATATCGCCAAGTTAAGCGGACATTGCGGAAAGCTGATGTGCTGCCTCAAATATGAGGATGAGATCTACTCCTCCATTAAAAGCAAACTGCCTAAGCTCAATGCTCAGGTCACCTATAACAAGGAACAGTACCGTTTTACCGGAGTCAATGTTCTTACCGGCATCTGTCATCTGGAAAACCCGAACAGCAGTCTCAATGTAACGATCGATGAACTGGTCAAAAAGGGCCGTTACAAGGCCATTGAAGCCAAGGACAACGAAGTAGCGGAAAACGAGATCGTCAATGAATAGACAAAAGAGTTTTCATAATACCAACAGTACGCTCTATCTGGTTGCGACACCGATCGGAAACAGACAGGAACTGACTCCAAGAGCGATCGAGATCCTTAAAAATGTCTCCTTGATCGCTTGCGAAGATACCAGGACATCCAGGAATCTGCTGGATAGTTTTGCTATAAGTACCAGGACGGTCGCTTATCATAACTTCAACGAAGAAAACAGTGCCAAGGGACTGATCGAGGTCCTTTTGGAAGGAAACGATGTTGCCCTGATCAGTGACGCGGGATATCCATTAGTCAGTGATCCGGGTTATGAGATCGTTTCCCAGTGCATCGAAAACGATATCAATGTGGTTCCGATCAGTGGTGCCAATGCTGCCATTGATGCCTTGGTTGCTTCAGGTCTACCTGCCAACCACTATCTTTTTTATGGTTTTTTGAATGCTAAAGCTTCCGCTGCCACCAGAGAGCTGGAAGAACTTAAATATTATCCTTTCACGATGATCTTCTATGAGTCTCCTCACCGTCTAAGCAAGACCATCGCCCTTTTAAATGAGATCTTAGGTGATCGCCGGGTATGCAT
>JAFWFB010000087.1 GCA_017512625.1 Erysipelotrichaceae bacterium | reverse complement strand
TCGCTTGCTTCGACCTTCCAAGGCTGGGAATTGACCGCACTTGGTGCAAAGCGGACGATATCGGCGATATCCCGGTAATGATCGCCATGCCAGATCTCATCAACATCCTTGCGCTTTCCCTGATTGATATCGGTTCTAAACTTATCTGATGAATCGACCTTGGCAATGGCCATCATGATCACAAAGGACATGCCATCCTCTTCCTTTTCCTTGGTCTTGCCCATGCCATACCAGAGGGTACCGATATTTTTAGAGGTCAGATAGAGGTCGAGCATCTCACCCAGATAACCGATATTTTGCAGGTAATTATCCTTTTGCTCGGAGTAGAAGAGGATGCAGTATTCCTGGCCGACCTTGCAGGAGGTGGAATCCTTGACGATCTTTATTTCGTATCTGATGCCTTTCATTAAAGGCTTTAGTCCATAGAAGTAATCTTGTATATCCTTAAGTTCAGTTTCACTGATCTTCTCGCTTCCGATATTGCGGAAAAAGTGGAAGGATCTCCGCTTGAAGATCGCATCATATAATTCATTGTTCATTATGAAGTCTTAACTCCTTTGTTCCTGCTCATTATAGCCTAAATAGCAATATAATGTCCTGATACCGATCCCGGTGAAAGCTAATAAAAAAGCCAAACATCTGTTTGGCTGATATCTTCATGGCAGGGGTGACAGGAATTGAACCCGTATCTGTGGTTTTGGAGACCATCATACTACCATTGTACTACACCCCTGTGTACGCTTATAAATAATAACCAATTTGAAAGTTTAATGCAATTGTTTGACCTGTAATTTACATTTTTTCATAACCGCAAATAAAAAAGAGAAATTTTGAGGTAAATTAGTTGAATGTTCAACTAATTTTTCATATGATTAATTCGAACCCTAAAAAGGAGAAATTATCATGAATGTTGAACAGATGACTGTCATCAAGCGTGATGGTCGTGAAGTTGCTTTCAACAGCGACAAAATCAAGGTTGCCATTGAAAAGGGTTTTAATTCCGTTAATCAGTTAAACGATGAAAACGTTAACCGGGTATTAAAATCCACCATAGCAAAAATTGAAGAATTCGATGTCAATAAGATCGAGATCGAAAGGATCCAGGATCTTGTTGAAGAGGCATACATCGACGAAGGATTTATTGAAGCTTACAAGAGCTTCAAGAACTATCGTAAGAAAAGAGCCTTGGCCCGTGAATACTTTACCAGAGGTCAGCACAAGCTGATGAAGACTTTGGAGGACTACGGTATCAAGGATAGTTCCGAGGTCAACGACAAGCGTGAGAATGCTAACATCAACGGCGATAGCGCCATGGGTCTGATGCTCAAGTATGGTTCGACCTTGTCTAAAGCCTACACCACTTCTTACTGTCTCGATCCGAAAGTAGCCAATGCCATGGAAGAAGGCGACATCCATATCCACGATATGGACTTCTATCCAATGGGCACTACTACCTGTGACCAGATCCCGCTTGATCATTTATTCGAAAACGGATTCAATACCGGTCATGGTTACCTCAGAAGCCCTAAATCCATTTCCAGTTATGCGGCTTTGGCAGCGATCGCCATTCAGTCGAATCAGAATGACCAGCATGGCGGACAGTCAGTAGCAATGTTTGACTACTACATGGCCCCTGGTGTCATCATGTCCTATAAAAAGGCTTATAAGCGTGAACTCAATGATTTCCAGGAATACACTTCCTATTTGAGCGAGCAGGAACACCGCGAGCTGCTGGAAAAGATCGATAACTTAAACGATCTTACCAATGTCAGCGATGATCCGAAGCTGGAAGTCATCTTCAATAAGGCTTTGGCGGCTGTAGACAGAGAAACTTTCCAGGCCATGGAAGGAATCGTCCACAACCTCAACACCATGCACAGCAGAGCCGGTGCCCAGGTACCATTCAGTTCCATCAACTTCGGTACCGATACTTCCAAAGCCGGAAGAATGGTCACCAAGAACCTGATCCTGGCACAAGAGGCCGGTTTAGGAAACCACGAGACCCCGATCTTCCCTATCCTGATCTTCAAGTGCAAGGATGGCGTAAACTACAATCCGGGCGATCCTAACTATGACCTGTTCAAACTGGCCATCCGCTGTTCCGCCAAGAGAATGTTCCCTAACTTCTCTTTCATCGATGCACCATTTAATCTGCAATACTACAAACCGGGACATCCGGAGACTGAAGTTACCTATATGGGCTGCCGTACCAGAGTTATCGGTAATACAGCCGTTCCTGAACATGACGGTATCGTCGTAGGCCGTGGAAACCTGTCCTTTACCTCGATCAACCTGCCTCGTCTGGGTATCAAGCACGGTATCCTGAAAAACGAGAAGCCGGATATCGAAGGCTTCTATAAGGAATTCTTCGAGCTGATGGATCTGGTCAAGGATCAGCTGCTCGCCCGTCTGGAACTGCAAAAGTCCAAGCGGGTCAAAAACTTCCCATTCCTGATGGGTCTGGGATGCTGGCTGGGTTCCGAGAAGCTTGGTGAAGACGATGTCATCGGCGATATCCTTAACGAAGGAACCCTGTCGATCGGCTTCATCGGTCTGGCTGAATGCCTTAAGGCCCTTGTCGGCAAGCACCATGGTGAAGATGAGGAAGCTTACAAGCTGGGCCTGGAGATCATTACCAAGATGCGCGAAAGATGTGACGAGTATTCTAAACAATATGGCCTGAACTTCACCTGTCTGGCTACCCCGGCTGAAGGACTCAGCGGACGCTTCATCAAGATCGACCAGGAAAGATATGGCAAGATCGAAGGTGTCACCGACCGTGAATACTACACTAACAGTTTCCACATTCCTGTCTACTACCACATTTCCATGTATGACAAGATCCAGAAGGAAGCTCCGTTCCATGCCCTGACCAATGCAGGTCATATCAGTTACATCGAATACGATGGCGATCCGTCTCAGAACCTTGAGGCTTTCGAGAGGATCATCAGAATGATGCATGACGCCGGAATGGGTTATGGAGCCATCAACCATCCATTGGACAGATGCCCGTGCTGCGGATATTCCGGAATCATCAATGATGAATGTCCAAGATGTCACCGTAAAGAAAACGAGTGGCCAACCAAAGCCACTGTCAATGAGTTGCTCAAGAAGGGCTTCAAGATCCCTTATGAGACCATCATTAATGCGAGAGGAGAATAATCATGGAAGCAAAAACTAAACCAGCTCCAAAATTTGAGAGAATCAGAAGAATCACCGGTTACCTGGTAGGTACCCTCGATCGTTTCAATGATGCCAAGAAGGCTGAAGAGCACGATCGTGTTAAGCATGAGCTCAATTAGATTAGCCCGCGAGATACAATACGACAGTGTGGTGGACGGCGCCGGACTGCGGATGGTCATCTGGACCCAGGGCTGTCCTCACCACTGTAAGAACTGTCATAACCCACAGACCTGGGATTTCGACGGCGGCTTTATCAAGGATACAGCCAAACTGATCGAAGATCTCAAGAAAGGTTTTTATCATGACGGGCTGACCCTGTCCGGTGGCGAACCGCTTCATCAGCCAAAGCCGCTTTTGGAGATAGTAAGAGCTGCCAAGGCCATGGGTCTTAATGTCTGGTGCTATACCGGCTATGTCTACGAAAACATCAGCGATCCTGACCAATTGGCTTTAATCAGGGAAGTGGATGTTCTGGTCGATGGACCTTTCATTGAGGATCTTAAAAGCAAGGATGCTCTTTACCGGGGCTCGACCAATCAAAGACTTATCGATATCCCTAAGACCATCAAGGCCGGTAAAGTCGTCCTATGGCATGAATAAAAAAGTCACGTAAGTGACTTTTTATTTTTGATCGATATAGTTTTGATATTCCTGCTTGCTCATCCTAGGCTTGAAATCGGCTTTGATCTTTTTGACTGTTTCCGGATGATCGAGCAGTTCCAGGACGCTGGAAACAACGACCTTGGCGGTCTTGATGAAGACCAGCTCCGGATCCTTTACTTCAAACAATTTGCTATGAGGAGCGCCGCTAAAGCCACCATAGCCAAACTGGACAGTTGGCTTGAATACCGAGACATCGCCGATATCGCCCGCAGCCATGGAATCCTCACCGTTTTTGATCCTGGCATCTTCAGCATAATCATGCATTACCTTGAAGATCGTATCGCTGATGATCGGATCAGGGATCAAAGGCAGATAGCCCGGTGAGTTTTTGATCCTGGCTCTGGCACCGATCGCCTTGGCACTATGGATCGCTGCTTCATCGATCATCTTGGCAGTCTTTAAAAGCGGTTCTTGCTTCAATGCCCTGACATAGCATTCATAGACGACTTTTTCCGGTATGGAGTTAACGGTCTGGCCGCCATTGCTGATAAAGCCATGGAAGCGGATGCTATCCTGCTCCCTGAAAGTCTCTCTTAACATTCCTACCGCATCCAGAAACAGAGTGCAGGCATTTAAGGCGTTGACACCCAGATGCGGGGTAACGGCGGCGTGGGCAGCCTTGCCTAGGAAGGTGATCTCCTTGTAGATGAAACCGGCCAGGTTTGAATTGACGCTGAAATCATACGGTCCCTCGGACATCGCATGACAGTGGATGATCAGATCGGTATCATCGAAAATTCCTTTTTCCAGCAGGTTGATCTTGCCACCGATATAATCGATCTTTCCTTGCTTGATCAGCTGCTTGCGGAAAGCGATATCGGTATATTCTTCCGCCGGAGTGAAAAACAGGGTGATCTTGCCTTTGAAGTTTTCTTCCTTTAAGGCCGTGATTGCTGCACACATGATCGCACACTGGGAGAAATGACCGCAGCTATGGGCAGCCAGATCTTCCTTGTTGGCATGTTTCTGACCCAGTGTTGGCAAAGCATCCATTTCTGCGACCAGTCCGATATGGGGATGTCCTGATCCCAAAGAAACGGTAAAGGCCGTTTCGACACACTCGTTTTCTATTGTAAAGCCATTGCTTTTCAGATAATCGGTCAGGATCTTCTTGGTCTTGAATTCCTTGTATCCCAGCTCCGGGTTGGTCCAAAGGACATCTGCGAGATCAAAGATCTGCTTTTTATGCTTGTCGATATAGGCTAATGCTTTCTTCATCATAAACCTCCGCTTATATTCTACCTTAATATTATCAAGTAATAAGGATTATCCCCGGTCAATGGTTTAAAAGAGATGATTTAAGCTATAATTAATATGTCATAAGCAAAGTTAAGAAAGAGGTATTCTATGGCAACATTGGCAATATTAGCGGCCGGTATGGGAAGCCGTTATGGTGGACTGAAACAGGTCGATGTCGTTGGCAACAACGGTGAGTCGATCATCGATTTCACCATTTATGATGCGATTGAAGCAGGTTTTGATAAATTGGTTCTGATCATCCGTCGTGAGCATAAGGAACTGTTCGACCAGAATCTGGTCAAAAGGGTCTCCAAGAAGATCAAAGTTGAATATGCCTTCCAGGATATGAATGATATCCCTAAGGGCGTTGCTATCCCGGAGGGAAGAGTAAAGCCGTGGGGAACCAGCCATGCGCTTCTGGCTTGCAGGGAGGTCATCAATGAACCGTTTGTCATCTGCAACGCCGATGATTACTATGGCAAGGATTCTTTCCGCAAGATGTATGCATTTTTAAGGGATGAAGTCGGAGTAAACCGTTATGCGATCGCCGGTTATAAGATCGCCAATACCCTTAGCGACAATGGTACGGTAACCAGAGGCATCTGTCAGGAAAAGGATGGCTATCTGACTGCCATCAAAGAGACCGCAAATATCCGTAGGGGAAGCGACGGTACACCTGAATATGAAGAAAACGGCCAGTGGATCGCCGTCAATCCGAATACACCGGTCTCAATGAATTTCTGGGGCTTTGATCCATCGGTATTTGTTAAGGTCAAGGAGATCTTCGACAAGGAGATCTTTGAAGGCGTACAGGATAATCCGTTAAAGTATGAAGCCTTACTTCCTAGCTACATGGATTCCATGGTCAAACAGGGAACCAAGATCAAGGTCCTTACCAGTGAGGATTCCTGGTTTGGCGTTACCTACAAGGAAGACAAGGAAAGCGTCGTCAATAAATTCACTGAATACAAAGCAAGAGGCTTATACCCGTTCGATCTATGGAACTGATCATCGATGCGGGTAATACCAATATCAAATATGCTCTGATCGATCAGGGAAAGATCGTCAGGACTCATCGTTTCAAAAGCGCTAGTGATAGTGCTTTTGCTGTTGAAAGGGATATCTTTCTAAAAGATGTCGATTTAAACGGCATCGATGGGATCATCTTTTCCAGTGTCGTTCCAAGCCTTAATGAGAGGATCCTTGATTCATTCAGGGATATCCCGGTAGAACCGTTCATCATCAATGGCCATGTCAAAAGTCACATCAAAATGAGCGAGATCATCATGGACGAGATAGGAGCCGATCTGATGTGTGTTTGTGAAGCAGCCTACCAGTTAAATGGTAAAAAGGCAGTCATGGCCCTTTCTCTTGGCACTGCCTCAGTTTTGCTGGTGATCGGGGATGATGGCAGCCTGCTTAACAGCTTGATCTATCCGGGACTGGTAAGCGGCTCATCCAGTCTTTTCGGCAATACCGAACTACTTGAAAGCGTTGAGCTTAACGCTGTCGATAAGCTGGTCGCCCAGAATACCAAGGAAGCCCTGCTTTCCGGTATCGTCTTTTCCTATATCGGCGCCCTGAAATACCTGATCAGGGAGAACGAAGAATATTTTGGACACGATTTCACGGTCTATGCCTGTGGTGGCATCGCCCATGTCATCGGCGATAAAGTGGAAGAAATCGACATCTATGACGATGATCTGATCTATAAAGGTGCTATGATGTTGTGGGAGATGAACCGCTGATGTTGATACTTGCTTCAAAAAGTCCGCGAAGAAAAGAGATCCTAAGCATGCTTGATGTTCCTTTTGAGTGCATTGAAGCCGACATCAATGAGACCATCGACCAGACCAAGGATCTTAATTCCGAGATGGAGAGGGTCTCTTTTGCGAAGGCGTATGAAGTATTTAAAAACCACCCGGAAGATGTAGTCGTTGGTGCTGATACCATCGTCGTGCTGGATGGTCAGATCCTGCTTAAGCCAAAAAGCGAGCAGGATGCTTTTGAGATGCTTAAGAAGCTTCAGGACTATACCCATCTGGTAAAGACCGGCGTTTCGATCATTTCCAAGGGACGCAGCGAGTCTTTCGTCAATACCTCGATCGTCCGTTTCAATCCAATGAGCGATGAAGAGATCTGGCAGTATATCAAAAGCGGTGAGCCGATGGATAAGGCCGGTTCCTATGGCATTCAGGGGCTGGGTGCCAAGTACATCGATTTCATCGAGGGTGATTTTTATTCAATTATGGGGTTGCCAATTTCGCAGTTATATACTAAACTCAAAGAGTACTTGCCGCTTTAGTATAATGGCAATACACATCCATGGTAAGGATGAACTGGCAGTTCAATTCTGCCAAGCGGCACCAGAAAAAATAAAACCGCATGATGATGCGGTTTTTGTATTTGTCTTAATTGAAATAAGCTTACATTTCGTTATAGATGCGGCTTAGATTCTGCAACAGTTCCGGATAGTTGAAGGCTGTTCCATAGACGATATTGATCTCCCGGATCATGCTCATGTTTTCGATCGGCAGGGCTGAAAGCAGCTTTTTCTTGGTATCGTCCACACAGGCACTTTTAGGCAGCACTGAGACCCCATATCCCTGTCTTACCAGGTTTTTGATCGTAGCGATATTATCTACTTCCAGGATCACATCAAATTCATCGATGCTGATATTCTGACTTTCCAGGGAAGCGATAAACAGATTGCGGGTGCCGGAATTAGGTGAACGCAGGATCAGCTTCTCTTTTTTGATATCCTGGATGGTAACGATGCTCTTACCGGCTAAAACATGATCAGGCGATGTTACCAGCATCAGGCTGTCCATATCCAGCTGCATCTGATTGAACGCCGGATCGCTGATCTTGCCATCGATGATCGCAAAATCCAGTTCGAAATTCTTTAGTTTATCTCTTAGCTTGTCCATCGTATCGGTGATCAGTTTGACGGTCAGGCCGGGATAGCTTGAGACATACTTGGCCAAGGCTTCGGAAATACGGTTGCTTTCCACCGTATGGGTGATGCCGATATTAAGTGACAGCTTGCCGCTGGCCTGGTCTTGCAGATCGCTTTTTAAGTTATTATAAAGCGATAACATGGCCTTGGCACACTTCAAAACCTTTTCACCCTCACGGGTAAGGATCAGACGGTTGCCGGTACGTTCAAAGATCTTTACGCCCGTCTCTGTTTCAAGGGCCCTGATATGCTGGCTGACGGCAGGCTGGGTAAGATTTAAAAGCTTTCCTGCCCGGGTATAGTTTCCTGTTTCTGCTACTTTAAGCAGAGTATAAATTTTAGAATCAAGCATGAATAATCTCTGTTTCTCCCCTGACCATCTCACTCTTAATATGACGAAGGATCCGGATAAAGGAAATTACTGCAACGATGCAGCAGATCACATCGGTGATCGGTGTCGCCATAACTATACCATATGCAGGTAAGTGACGGTTTAGAATAATCATCAGCGGAATGTCTAAAGCCCCTTTGCGTAAAGTCGCCAGAAAAAACGACCGACGGCTTTCGCCAATAGCCTGGAAGAAAGAGATCACCGCATAGGCAAAGGCGGAAAAAGGACAGCCAATGCATAGAATCTGTAAAAAACGCATGCCGTAATACAGCGAGGCTCCCTCGTTATTTATGAAGATGCCGATCAGCTGGCGGGTAAAAAGCAGGCAGATAGCCATTGTGAGTATCGAGCAGGACACTGACATTGCTGAAGAGATCAGTATGGAATGCTTCATTCTTTTATAGTTTCCTGCTGCGTAATTATAGGCGATCAGCGGAAGTACACCCTGTGACATGCCCCGGACGATGCAATGAGCCAGCATATTTACTTTCTTGGCTACACCGACACCGGCCTGATAAGCCATCCCTGCCTGGGCCATCAGATGATCGAGCAGAGCGTAGGAGATATTCTCGAACAGTGTCATCAGACAGGCAGGAAGACCGATCAAGATGATATCAAAGGCACTTTTGTCAGTTAAAGCTTTGTCATTGAAACGGAAGGTAAGACAGGTACCGGTTTTCTGCAGTCTGATGATTAAAAAGACAAAGTAAAGACAGACGATAACATTGGATAAAGCGGTAGCGATCGCAGCACCCAGTGCTTCATTTCCTTTTGGAAGAATCACAAACATGAATAAAGGATCAAGCAGCACGTTCAAGATGCCACCCACAGCAATCCCCGTACTTGCCTCTATCGATCTTCCTTCGGAACGGATCAGATGCGATAGCAGTGTTCCCACAGCTGTGAAAAGTCCTCCGAAAACGACCGTGACCATAAGATATTTAATGGCATGGACATGGACTTCAGGATTACTTCCGCCAAGAGCATCGATAAATGAATGCCTAAAAGCAAAGGCACAAACAGCGTATGCCAGCATCGTAAGCAGACATCCATAAAGGGCAAAAGCTGAAGCATTCGCTGCCTTGCCGGTATCTTTTTTACCCAGGGCCTGGGAAATGGTTGCGGCTCCGCCGATACCGAAAAGATTGGATATCGCCGAGATAAACATAAAGGCCGGCATGCATACGGTAACAGCGGTTAACATCGCATCACTGCCGGTCAGTCCGATGAAGTAGGTATCAGCCATGTTATAGATAACCAGGATGATCTGCCCGATTACCGTGGGTACGGCCAGACGGAGTATAGCATTCAATACAGGACTATTTTCAAACAACTCTGTATCTTTGTCTTTCATTATCTTCCTCCGAAACAGATATTCTAAAAGAATCTTAATTATTAGAAATAATTATGTAAAATCACATTTTCTGATGTTTCTATAAGTTTTTCTTATGACATTGACACTCATTGATGTAAAATCAGGTTATCCTTTTTCGGATTTACGCTGATATGGGCTAAAACGGAATGGAAGATGTTTGCCCTATTATTCATGTTTCATAAGATTATTTTTCAGTGATTTAATAAATACTTATGGTTGGTCTAATAGTTTCATGTTATCGGATTAAAAAAATGCTGAGAATCAGCATTTTTTATCATTCTGTTTTAAAGAGATCTTAATACTCTTCATGCTTAGCAAAGCCATCCAGATAGGTCTTGACTGAACGGGTCATCTCCTTGGAGAAATCCGAATTGTATTTGCGCTCGCAGAAGGTGGTCGACCAGGTCTTGAAATCCAGCGGTCCCGTTTTGTTTTCGAACATTTTTTGAAGCTGCTCGCTGTCCTTTCGCTGATAACTGTTGTTCATGACAATGTCTTCAAGCGGTACTCTTTCCGGCTTTTTTCTTTCGAGCTGCTGCTTGGTCGGATAGCCCATGACCAGCATCGCACATGGAAGACAATAGGAAGGAAGATCCAGCATTTCCCTGATCGCTTCGCAGTTTTCCAGGATATCGCCGATATAACAGGAACCTACCCCCAAAGCCCAGGCCGCTACGACAGCGTTTTGGGCCGCAATGGTCGTATCGGTAATGGCCAGGGTGATATCGCCGACCCCAACCTTGCGCGGCTTGCCAAAGATGGAAAAGGCATCATACCATTTCTGATAATCGGCCACGAAGACCAGGACCATCGGAGCATCAGCAATAAAGCTTTGATTGTCACAGCTTTTGGCAAGTTTCTGCTTAAGATCAGCATCGGTAACATCGATGATGGAATACATCTGCATGTTTCCGGCACTTGGTGCCTGGGTGGCACATTCCAGGATCGTGCGCTTATCCTGCTCGCTGATAGGACGGTCTTCATAGACCCGGACGGATTTGCGTTGCATTAGTTCATTGATCGTTTGATTTTCCATAATAACCTCTTACATTTATCTTATTAAAATAACGCAAAAACTATGAAAGAAATATGAAAAAAATTTCATAAATGACCAGATTCCTTCTGAAAACTTGAGTGCAAATCAGGAAAGATTGTTGAAAATTAAACGTTATTCATAGATAATTAGAGTATGCATTTTTTGCATGTTTCAAACGGGAGGAAAATATGAAAAAATTGTTTGTATTGTTGTTAGCATTACTCCTTCTTGTTGGCTGTACAGGCGGAAACGGAAACACTCCATCTGACAAACCAAAAGTAGAAGAAAACAACTACAGCATGATTGCAACATTTGACCTTACCACTTTTGACTATGTCTACAACAACAAGTCTTCAAATGGTGACTACTTAATGAACTTTACCGAAGGTTTGGTTGGACAGGACTCTCATGGTAAACTGATCCCTGCTATCGCAGAATCATGGTCAAGCAACCCTGAAGCAACCGAATGGACATTCAAGATCCGTGAGGGTGTTAACTGGTCAACTTCTGAAAAAGAAGTCTATGCTGAAGTTACTGCTAATGACTTTGTCACAGGTTTAAGACATGCTGCTGATTCTCAGTCTCAGACTCTTGGCTTAGTGCTGAACATCATTGAAGGTTTAGCTGACTATGCCAGCGGTGTTGGTTCTTGGGAAGATGTAGGTGTCAAGGCTACTGATGATCATACATTGGTTTACACCTTAACTGAACCTGTTCCTTATTTCGATTCAATGACTACCTACTCAATCCTTTACCCAATCAACCAGGAATTCCTGGAAGCTAAGGGCGAAGGCTGTAAGTTAGGTGCTTATGATGCTGCAAGTTGTGGATTCGGAGCTGTTGATGCTTCTTCAATCCTTTACAACGGACCATACATCTTAACTAACTTCACTGCACAGTCTGTAGTTGAATTCGATCGTAATGAAAATTACTGGGATGTTGCTAACATCCACGTTCCACATGTAACCGTTACTTATACTGACGGTAGTGATCCTGCACAGGGTTACAACATGTTCAAGGCCGGCGAAACTACAGCTACCGGTATCAACGAATCACTCGCTGACGTTGTTGCTGATGCTGAAGCTAACTTCGCTGACAACATTTATTTAACTGATACTACTGCTACCACTTTCTGGGGTGCCTTCAACTTCAACAGAAGATCTTACTCACTGGTAACTGACCCTTCAAAGGGTGTTTCTGTTAAGACTGATGAGCAGAAGGAAAGCACCAGAAATGCTATCCTGAACAAATGGTTCCGTTTAGCTGTTTATGCTGCTTTCGATGCAGTTAAGTATGAAGAAATCACTTTAGGTAGCCTGGCTGCTGGTCCGGTTAGAAATACCCTGACTCCATGGAGCTTCGTTACTTTATCTGACGGCACTGCCTACGGACAGTTAGTTCAGAACTTTGTAAGAGAGATGGAACCTGAATTCTTCGGTGAAATCGATCTGACTGATGGTCATGACGCATGGCACAGTGAAGAAAACGCTAAAGCCTTCATCGCTAAAGCTGTTGAAGAATTAGGCGACACTGTTACATGGCCAGTCAACCTGGAAATCCCTAGCTTAGCTACTTCTGATGTTATGACTAAACGTTCACAGACTATCAAGGCTGCTATCGAGTCTGTATTAGGTGAATATGTTGAAGTTACTATTCAGAACTACGAAAGCTCCGATGCTTATTACTATGCATTCTATGATGTAACCAACGGTAATGAAAACAGCATCGACTTAGCCTTCGGCGCTGGTTGGGGCCCAGACTATGCTGACCCTAAGACTTACTTATACGTATATGAACCAAATTCAGGTGACATGATGCCTTATTCTGGATTGAATCAGGTCATTCAGGGCACTGAAGATGATTCCGACAGAGCTGCTAAAGAAGCTGTTGGCTTATACGATTTCGGTAAATTACTGGAAGAAGCATCAGCTATCACTGATGACAACGATGCTCGTTGGACTAAGTTCGCTGAAGCTGAAGCTACTCTGCTTGTTGATGGTATCTTAAGACCATTCAGCACTTCCGGTGCTAACCGTGCGATCTCAAGAGTTGTTCCTTATACTGCTACTTTCGGCTTATACGGACAGGCTTCTTACAACGTTGTTCCTAACTTCAGATACATGGTCGTTTCTACTGAACCACGTACTGTTGAAGAGCACAATGCTGCCAAGGAAGCTTGGTTAAAGGGTGAATAATCCTTAACGGATCGATTCAGCTTTTAATCCAAAACTTAGGTTTATGACTATTACAGACCAGAAGGTTTCTTCTGGTCTGTAATTCACTTTTTTGAAAGGAGGGCAAAATGGAAAAACATTATTATTTGAAAAGATTTTTAAGATCCATGTTATCGGTCCTACTGATCATGGTCATAGTGTTCATTATGGTTTTTTCATTGATACCTAGAGACAACATCTTCTTTCAGGATACTGCTATCGCCAAACTTCGAAGCAAACCTGATCAGTTGTTGGAATACAAACTCGACAAGTGGCAGAGACTTGGCTACTTGGAATATCATACATTAGGCAATTACTGTGCCTTGAGATATGAGATCGGTAGCGCTGAGATCATGGAATGTGCAGCCGGCAATACTTCCGACAAAGATGAATTCATCGCTGAGTATACCGCTAAAAACTTCACCGTCCAGACCCTGGTCGAATCCAAGAATC
>JAFWFB010000086.1 GCA_017512625.1 Erysipelotrichaceae bacterium | reverse complement strand
CATCTACTTCTTCAAGTATGATCTTGGCGGCGGAAGCCCGGACTGGCAGGGACCATATACCCTGTTTACGATGGTTGGCGGTGTCGCTCAGATCCTGGGCATGATGCTTATCTATCCGCTGCTTAGAAAGAAGCTTTCCAATACTTCCATCTTCAAGCTTTGTCTTGGTGTAGCGATCGCCGGATATGCTTTCCTGCTTCTGATGTGTCAGCTGCACTTATCAGGCAATCTGGTATTGTTACTGATTCCGGGTATCATGGTCTTTTTGGCCAATGGTATCCTTACCGTTCTTACAACAGTCTTCCTTTCCGGATCGGTCGACTATGGCGAATACAAGACCGGTGTGCGTGAGGAAAGCGTCATCTTCTCGATGCAGACATTCGTTGTCAAGCTGGCATCCGGTGTTGCTGTATTCTTAGCCGGCGTTGGCCTTGATATGATCGGCATGACCGGCAATAGCGAGACGACCGGTGAGATCGTTGCCCAAAGTGCTGAAACGATCAATAAGTTGCATTACCTGATGACTCTGATCCCGATCATTGGACTGATCGTTGCCTTTGTGATCTTTGTCAGAAAGTTCATCCTGACTGATGAAAAGGTCGAAGAGATCACCAAAGTCATCAAGGAGCGCCGCCATGAGGATTGAGTGGCACGTATCGACCGATAAGGAAGAATTTGCGGGAGCGATAAACCACGAAAGCGGACCGCTTCATGTAAGGATCCCTTGTGTTGCCGGTAAGATCGAAAGCATTCTGGCTGATATCCACTTAGAGATCGATGACGATGAAAAGATCTTCATGAACGGTTACCAGACCTGGACAGCCTGCCCGGAATATACCAAAAACGATAAGATCAGAGGCTTGCATGGTCTGCCTAAATTTATGATCGATCACTATTCCTTCGATCGTTATGGCGACTATCACTTCGTCGATTATCCGAATAAAAAGGGAGTAACTCATGGTTTCTCCTGGACCTGGTTTAAAAAAGGCGATCATTACCGCTTCTTAGGATCCTTGGATGAGGATCCGGGCTATACGATGTTTACCTATGACGCTAACAGATTCAACCTGCATATCGAAAGAGATGCCAAGGGTCTTAAGTGCGATGGTGAGATCAAGGCCTTTGATCTGTTCTACGCTGAAGGAAGCGAAAGCGAAGTCTTCGATGCCTGGTTCAAGGAATTGGGAATCGAGCCAAATGACAAACGTCTTTACGGTTATTCCAGCTGGTATAACCGTTATCAGAACATTACTGAAGCTGATATCCTTAAGGATCTGGAAGGTTGTCGCAGCGTCTTTGAACCGGGCGACATGTTCCAGATCGATGATGGCTGGGAGCCTTTCATAGGTGACTGGCTGGCTGCGGATGAAAAGAAATTCCCATTAGGAATGAAGGCCGTAGCCGATAAGATCCACGAAGCCGGATTCAAGGCCGGACTTTGGCTGGCACCGTTTGTTGCTGAAGAAAAATCCAAGCTGTATCAGGAACACCAGGACTGGCTGCTTAAAGTCGATGGCAAAAACTGGAAAGCCGGCTGTAACTGGTCCGGATACTATCCGCTGGATATCGATAATCCGGAAGTGCAGGATTACCTCAAGCAGGTCTTTGAAAGAGTCTTTGAGCAGTGGGGCTTTGACATGGTCAAGCTTGACTTCCTGTATGCGGTAGCACCATATGGTTCGGAAAACGAGACCAGGGCCGGCAAGATGCACAGGGCTATGAAGTGGATCAGAGAGCTATGTGGTGATAAGGAGATCCTTGGCTGTGGCGTACCTTTGATGCCTGCCTTCGGATTGGTCGATTATTGCCGTATCAGTTGCGACGTTGGTCTTGACTATAACGATAATCCGATCATGAGGATCATTCACCGTGAGCGGGTATCGACCCGTCAGGCGGTCTGGAATATCCTTTCCCGTCATGGCTTAAACGGAAGGGCCTGGGGCTCTGATGGCGATGTCATCTTCCTTAGAACGGAAAACATCAAGCTGACGGAACAGCAGAAGGATTCCTTGGCCAGAATGGATGCCTTGTTGGAAAATGTTCTTCTTACCAGCGATGATCCTTCCAATTATACCGACGAGATGAAAGCCAAATACAAGATGTTAAGACATCTTACCACCGCTACCAACATCCGCCTTTCGACCGATAACGGCATCACCATCACCTATGATCTGGACGGGGAAGAACATACCGAAAAGATCGACTGGAAATTATAAGCATAAATAAAAGGTCATGGATATCTGTGACCTTTTTTCTATCTAATTGTTCTATATAATAAAGACGTAAAGATCATTATTAAAGGCAGGGAATCAACATGTATAAAAAGTTTAAGATACTGGGTATCATATTGATCGTCATCGCACTGATCGTGATAGCACTGGGTTTTATGTTCAGGATGTTTTATGGCTCGGTAATGGACGCTCCAAGTTCTACCTTGATCCGTCTAAGATCCTATATGAAGTTTAGTTTCTATATCGGTACGGTTACCGCGATGATCGGTATCATTCTGATCCTGATCGAGAAAAACCTTACGCAGTAGCGGTTAATTTATGAAGGACTATAAACTGTATCTGCAGCTTAATGATGATCAATGGCCGCTGGAATACATCGATCATTATCGCTTGATTGCCCGGGCCATCGTCTTTGACGACGAAGGTTACTTTTACTTCGTTGGTGAGAACAGAGACGATGATTTTGGCAAAGTCTCCTATATCGAGACCGCCGGTGGCGGGATCGAGGAAGGTGAAACGCCAAGTCAGGCTATTGTAAGGGAACTATACGAAGAACTGGGGGCTGAGGTGGAAATTGTATGCAAGATCGGCGTGGTAAGCGACTACTACAACCTGATCCATCGCCATAACCTCAACAATTACTTCCTTTGTAAGGCTACCTCCTTCGGTGATAAGCATCTTACCAGGGAGGAGATCGAAGCTTTGCATCTTAAGACTTTGAAGCTGACTTATGAGCAGGCGGTAAAGACGTATGAAAAATACAGCGGCTCCAAATTAGGCAGACTTCTTTTAGCAAGAGAGTTACCGATCCTTGAGAAAGCCAGGGAAATATTAAGTGAAAATAAATAAAGGATCCGTCTGGATCCTTTTAATTATTATATGATTTAAGAAGCTGGATTATAGAAGAGATAAATATCCGTCATTTTCTTTGACTATGTTTCTATTCTTTAGATATCTTAACGCTTCCTCAAATCTAGAAACTATGGCATCGCCAGTTCTGTTAAATCCCAAAAGATTTGTCATTGTCTTGTAAAGACCTTCCCGAGTAACTGTGACGTTCTGTTCTATTATTATACGAATTCCGTCAGCAAGCTCTTCGATAGAAATATATTTGATTTCGCGGCGATCACCCGGAACTCTGAACTTAGGATCGTTCATTTCTTTAAGATAAAGGAAGCCATTTTTTCTAACGATTCCCATTTTTTCGCAGTTGCGCATTCTGCGATTATAATCCTCAATAACAGTTTTTGTAACTTTCTCTCTGTTAAATAAGGAAACTATTCGCTTAAGAAGTAGTTCTTCAGAAAGCGGAGCTTCGGTTTTAAGAATCTGTTGCACTGCAGATTGAAGGGAATAGCGTTTATCACTTAAGATTTTCATTGCATCAAGTTCTTGATATTTTGGAAACTCAAACGAAGGTTCCTTAATCTCGCTGACAAATCTTTCTTTAACTTCATCGGCGACTACAGTATTTTTATTAGCGGTTTCTAGATCTTTTTGACTATTGCTTTTAGCGAAAGAATCTTTTGCGGCCTTGATTAACTTCTCTTTTTCAACAGCTTTGTTTTTGTACCAGTCTGTAGACCATATGCGATAGAATTTCCAACCCATGTTTTCAAGAACTCTTTGTCTAAGAACGTCTCTATCTCGAGCGTTTCTAGAACTATGATAAGTAGCGCCATCGCATTCAATAGCCATCAAATACTCTGAACTATCAGGTCGTCTGAGTCCGAGATCTATCTTATATCCTGAACAGCCGATCTGTGTATCAACGGTGAACCCATTATCACGAAGATAATCACAAACTTCTTGTTCAAAATATGAATCAAATTTATCCTCTGTTGACACGTTTATTGCGCGTTCCAAAGCTTCTTCGCCGTTTTGGGCATAATCCAAATATGCGCGAAGCAATCTAACTCCTTCTGATCCAGTGTTGCTGAGATCGATATCGGTATAGTGAATGGAAGCAACAAGCTGAACATTTTCTTTAGCTCTTGTTACTGCAACATTTAATCTACGCTCACCGCCCTCTTTATTTAACGGGCCAAAGTTTTGGATAAATCTTCCTTGGTTATCTCTGGCGTAGGCGACGCTGAATATAATAGTATCCCTCTCATCTCCCTGTACTGTCTCTAAGTTTTTTATGAAGAAAGGTTCTTTATTGCCAGAATTGAAGAACCATTCAAAGGAAGGATCATTTTGACGTTTATTTGATAGTAACTTATCGATGAGATTTTGCTGAGAAGCAGAAAACGCAACAACACCAAGGCTACGATTAGGATACTTTTTGATATTGTCATAGATTAAATCTACTATATATTGCGCTTCTTTCCTGTTGGTTTTGTTACCTCTATCAAAAGTTCCGCCTTCAACATAGTAATAATCAACTCCTATTCCTTTTTGGTCTTTGGAAGAAGAAGGGAAAGTTATAAGATTGTTGTTATAGAAGTTCAGGTTTGAGAAAGCTATCAATTGCTCGTAACGACTCCTATAATGCCAGGATAGTCTTTCTGTTGTGAATGCTGCACTGCATAAATCTAAGATAGATTCATAATCATTAATGTCACCGATTTCTTCGTCATCATCGTCTATCACCAGTGACGAAGCAAAGAAATTTGTAGGAGGCATTTGTCTGGAATCTCCAACAACTATTAATTGTTTTCCTCTGTATATAGCTCCGACCGCATCCTGTGGTGCTATTTGAGAAGCTTCATCAAAGATTACGGTATCAAAGCTAATTTTATGTGGATCTAGGAAAGTACTGACACTTAGTGGGGACATTAAAAAACAAGGTTTAATTATTTGAACCAAATCTCCTACTTCGGATAATAGTCTTCGTATAGGCATTTGTTTACGTTTCTTGGCTCCCTCTCTACGAAGTTTAGCAACAGCGCTTCCTCCTGCAATTATTTCAGGATTTGGCCTTTGTTGAGATAACTCAGAACGAATTTGGTTTTTACTGATTTCATATTGAAGGTTATCCTTGTTCATGAAAATCTGTATAGCCTGTTCATGGTTAATTCGTGGGAAAGAGTTT
>JAFWFB010000085.1 GCA_017512625.1 Erysipelotrichaceae bacterium | reverse complement strand
AGAAAGAGGATATGAGATCGGTAACATCGATGCCCTGGTAGTCATCGAGAAACCGAAACTGGCTCCCCATATCGAAAAGATGCGCGAAAATATCGCTGCTATCCTTAAGACGGATGTTGCTAATGTCAATATCAAGGCGACCAGGGGAGAAGGCCTTGGATATATCGGCAACGAGGAAGGCGCGGAGGCCTATTGCGTCTGCTTACTTGTTAAAAAATAAACTAATGCATCATTAATTTAGAGACACCAATGTGTGCTAAAATGTACGTGTTGGTGTTTTTTTCAAGGAGGGATTATGAGATACAAACATTTAAAAAATGCTGATGTTGATGTTTCAGTAATCGGTGTCGGTACCTGGTCGATCGGTGCCGGTAATTATGGTGAAGTGGAAGATCAGCAATCCATCGCTGCCATCAGAGCAATGATCGACAACGGTGTAAACCTGATCGATACTGCCCCTGCCTATGGCGGAGGAAGAGCTGAGCGTGTCGTCG
The DNA here is from genome assembly GCA_017512625.1 of Erysipelotrichaceae bacterium. The sequence goes on along the minus strand of JAFWFB010000085.1, from coordinate 2,590 downwards.
GCCAGGCCATCAAGGGCTATGACCGTTCCAAACTGCTTATTTCCACCAAATACGGTGTTGGAAACACTTCTTTAAAATACAAATTGTTCTCCATGAACGAACATGAGATGGACCTGCAGGCTGCTAAGGGCTTCAGAGATGCATCTTTCAATAACGTTCTGTTTGAGTGTGAACAGTCCTTGAGAAGACTGGATATTGATTATCTGGACTTCTATTTCTGCCACTGGCCTGATTTAGATACTCCGTTCGAGGAAACTGCCAAGGCCTTAAACTTCTTAAAGAAAGAAGGTAAGATCAGATTCGTTGGTCTTTCGAACTTCAATGAAGAACAGATCACGGAATTTGAAAAATACTGTAAGGTCGATGTCATTCAGCCGCCATATTCAATGGTCGTTCGTCGTGATGAAGAACTGATCAAGTGGGCCTTCGACCGTGGTATCGATTCAATGACTTACGGTTCACTTGGAGCCGGTATCTTAACCGGAACCTTCCGTGAAGTTCCTAACTTCGAGCCTGGTGATCCACGTAATGGTTTCTATCCATTCTTCAAGGAGCCTTACTTCTCACAAGTCATGGAACTGCTTAAGGTCATGGACGGCGTATCTGAAGAGCTTGGTGGCAAGCCTCTTGCTCAGATCACCATTAACTGGTCTACCCAGAAAGATTACGTCTCAATGGCTCTTTGCGGTGTCAGAACGCCGGAAGAAGCTGCTGAAAACTGCGCCGCCTTCGAATGGTCATTAAATGACGATCAGATGAAGCGTATCTCTGAAGCTGTAGAGAAATACTGCAACTTCGGTAGTGAAGTTGCCAGATAATCTCATAATAGATTAGATGTTTTAAGGGGGAGAATATGAGATACAAACATTTAAAAAATGCTGATGTTGATGTTTCTGTCATCGGTGTCGGTACCTGGTCAATCGGTGCCGGTACTTATGGCGAAGTAGAGGATCAGCAATCCATCGCTGCTATCAGAGCAATGATCGACAATGGTGTCAACCTGATCGATACTGCTCCTGCTTATGGCGCCGGTCGTGCTGAGAAAGTCGTCGGTGAAGCCATCAAGGGTTATGACCGTTCCAAATTACTGATCTCCACTAAGTGTAGTGGTGGCGTCAACACCTTAGCATACAAGAAAGCTATCGCTTCCGGTGTTGAAGATCCGGGAAGACCTGCAGGTACCTTATCATTCGAAAACGTTCTTTACGAATGCGAAGTTTCTTTAAAGAGACTGGGAACTGACTATGTTGACTTCTATTTCTGCCACTGGCCAGATCCAACCACTCCGATCGAAGAGACTGCCAAAGCCTTCACTCTGTTAAAGAAGGAAGGCAAGATCAGATTCGTTGGTGTTTCCAACTTCAACGAAGAGCAGATCATGGAATTCGAAAAGTATTGTAAAGTTGATGTCATCCAGCCGCCATACTCAATGGTCGTTCGTCGTGATGAAGAACTGATCAAGTGGGCCTTCAACCGCGGTATCGATGCTATGACTTATGGATCACTCGGTGCCGGTATCTTAACCGGAACCTTCCGTGAAGTTCCTACCTTTGGTGAAAGAGATCCTCGTAACGGATTCTACCCATTCTTCAAGGAGCCTTACTTCTCACAAGTCATGGAACTGCTTAAGGTCATGGATGGTGTTTCCGAAGAGCTTGGTGGCAAGCCTCTTGCTCAGATCGCTATCAACTGGTCGACTCAGAAGGAATACGTTTCAATGGCTCTTTGCGGTGTCAGAACACCTGAAGAAGCAATCGAAAACTGTGCTGCTTTCGAGTGGTCATTAAATGACGATCAGATGAAGCGTATCTCTGAAGCTGTAGAGAAGTACTGCAACTTCGGTAGTGAGATCGCTAGATAATGCATAAAAGGCAACTTAGGTTGCCTTTTTTTTGTTATTAGCCTTGGTTTTATCATATAATTATAAATGTCATTATGACGGTTTCATAAATTAAGGAGGAAGACTATTTATGAGATACAAACATTTAAAAAACGCTGATGTTGATGTTTCTGTCATTGGTGTAGGTACCTGGTCAATCGGTGCCGGAACTTATGGTGATGTAGAAGATCAGCAGTCTGTCGCAGCTATCAGAGCTATGATCGACAATGGTGTCAATCTGATCGATACTGCTCCTGCTTACGGTGGAGGAAGAGCTGAAAAAGTTGTCGGTGAAGCCATCAAGGGTTATGACCGTTCAAAATTACTGATCTCCACTAAGTGTGCAATCGGTACAACTACTCTGTCTGCTAAGAAGTGCTTAGCTGAAGGTAAGGACCCATTCACTCAGGGACCTGGCAGAGATGCTACCTTCGAAAACATCCTTTACGAATGCGAACAGTCACTTCGTCGTTTAGGAACTGACTATGTTGACTTCCTGTTCATTCACTGGCCTGATCCGGTAACTCCATATGAAGAAACCGCAAAAGCATTCAACTACCTGAAAAAAGAAGGCAAAGTAAGATTCGTTGGTCTGTCTAACTTCAATGAAGAGCAGATCATGGAATTCGAGAAATACTGCAAGGTAGACGTTATCCAGCCGCCATACTCAATGGTCGTTCGTCGTGACGAAGAACTGATCAAGTGGGCCTT
>JAFWFB010000084.1 GCA_017512625.1 Erysipelotrichaceae bacterium | reverse complement strand
GCTGTTTCTTGGTTTTTAATTCATTGTCCTTCTGGTTGAGATCGATCCGATTTTTGACTTCCGTTTCAAAAAGATGATCCCTTACCTGCTTGGCAATGGCATCATATGAGGTCTCATCGACGCTAAAGACTTTTCCACAATGCGGACACTTGATTTCATTCATAACTGCTCTCCTATAATCTATATATATTATAGATAATAAAAAACGGGTATAGGCCCGTTTTAATCTGGATAATTGTAGATCTTGATCCGGTTAAGCGCTCTTCGAAGAGCCAGTTCCGCAACCATCAAATCGATGTCCGGGTTTTTTCTTCTAATGCTTTCTTCTGCTTTCACCTTGGCTTTCTGTGCTCTTTCAAGATCGATCTCTTCCTTGGATTCGATCGCATTGACGAAGATATTGGCCACGTTATCCTTGAAGTAAAGCATTCCTCCACTGATCGCATAGTAGTGACGCACACCGTTTTCCTCTGTCTCCATTTTGGAGATCGCCAGCGCGAAAATAGTGTTCATATGGTTAGGAAGCAATCCCCTTTCACCATCTACAGAACCTATATTCAGAATCGGTGTTTCTATCTCTTTATATGCTCCATTCGGAGTAAAGACCTTAACTTTAATCATTGATCAATCCTTTGGCTTTTTCTTCAGCTTCTTCGATCGTGCCGACGGTCATAAAGGCCAGTTCAGGCAGATGATCGTATTTACCGTCAAGCAGCGCCTTGAAGCTGCGGATGGTCTCCTTGACCGGGACATATTTGCCTGGAATGCCGGTAAACTGTTCAGCTACCGCAAACGGCTGGGAGAGGAAGTTACGCACTCTTCTGGCACGGTTGACGATGACTTTTTCCTCATCGCTTAATTCATCCATACCTAAGATGGCAATGATATCCTGTAATTCGTTATATCTTTGAAGGATCTCCTGGACTCCTCTGGCTACCTCGTAGTGTTCCTGTCCGACGATCAGCGGATCAAGGATACGGCTGGTAGACTCTAGCGGGTCAACGGCCGGATAGATACCTAAGGCTGCGATACCACGGTCCAATACCGTCTTGGCATCCAGGTGGGTGAAGGCTGTAGCCGGGGCAGGGTCGGTCAGGTCGTCAGCCGGAACGAAGATGGCCTGTACGGAAGTGATGGATCCATCATTGGTGGAAGTGATCCTTTCCTGCAACTGTCCCATTTCAGTGGCCAGTGTTGGCTGATAGCCGACAGCACTAGGCATACGTCCAAGCAAAGCGGATACTTCCGATCCGGCCTGGGTGAAACGGAAGATGTTATCGATAAACAGAAGAACGTCCTGTTTTTCCACATCACGGAAATACTCAGCCATCGTTAGACCAGATAAGCCGACACGCATACGGGCTCCCGGTGGTTCATTCATCTGACCATAGACCAGAACGGTCTTATCCAATACTCCGGATTCCTTCATCTCGAAGTACATGTCATTTCCTTCACGGGTCCTCTCACCGACACCGGCAACGACCGAACGGCCGCCATGCTCAGTAGCGATGTTGTGGATCAGTTCCTGCATCAAAACGGTCTTGCCGACACCGGCGCCACCAAACAGACCGATCTTACCACCACGGGCATAAGGGCAAAGCAGGTCGATGACCTTGATTCCGGTCTCCAGGATCTCGCTTGAAGTTTCCTGTTCAGCAAAGGTAGGTGCCGGACGATGGATCGGCATTTCCTTGATATTCTTGTCCAGTTCGCCCAGTCCGTCGATCGGTTCACCGAGAACGTTGAACATTCTGCCTAAAACTTCATCTCCGACCGGGACCTTGATCGGCGAACCGGTATCGATCGCCTTCATGTTGCGGACCAGACCATCGGTCGATCCCATGGAGATGGTTCTGACAACTTCATCACCCAGATGCTGGGCAACTTCAACAACCAGGTAAGTGCCATCATTCTTTTCGATCTTGATGGCATTATACAGACTTGGGAGTTCGCCTTCAGCAAAACGGATGTCGATAACCGGACCGATTATCTGTACCACTTTTCCTATATTTTCCATATCATTCCTTTCTACAGAGCATTTGCCCCACCGACGATCTCGGTGATTTCCTGGGTAATAGCCGTCTGTCGAGCCTGATTATATTTCAATAAGAGTTTTTCATTCAGTTCGTCCGCATTGTCGTTGGCGTTTTCCATCGCAAAGCGGCGGGCACCATGTTCCGATGCCTTGGACTGCAGGTATTTGGAGTAGACATCACTGGCAGCCATCATCGGGATCAGCTGATTGAGCACCGTATTCGGATCGGGTTCAAACAGGGTCTCCTTGACATGTTCGTTTACTTCCTCGTAATCGATGGTACAAGGCAAGACTCTTTCCATGACCGGGGTAAAGGTGACGTTGTTGACGAACTTGGTAAAGATGATCTCGATCGAGGATATCTCATCCCTGACATACATCGCCATCGCTTCTTCCATCACTCCCCTTAAGTCCTCGAAGATGATGGTATCGGAATCGATCATCTCCTTGTTATACAGGGTGGTATTGTTTTTAAGCCACTCATAGTTGCGCTTGCCACAGGTATAGACGATATCCTTTGGTCTCAGCTTTTCCTGACAGAGTTTTAACATGTTGATGTTATAGCCGCCGCATAATCCCATATCGGAATTAAAGACAATAACAAAACGTCTGTCAGCTTGCTTTTCCTTAAGATAGACATTATCGATCTCCCGGTTGGAGCTAACGATCTGTCTTACCGCATCCTTTAAAGCTTCGTTGTATTCCCGGTTGCGGTACATGTAGTTGCGCTGACGCTGCAGTTTGACATTGGAGATCAGTTCCATCGCTCCGGTGATCTTACGGATGGAATTGATGGACCTGAGTCGTGATTTGATCTCCGATAATCTAGCCATCTACTTCTCCATAGAGTTTCTTGTATTCATCAAGACACTTGCCCATGGCTTCCCTGAGCTTGTCGGTCAGTTCCTTGCTTAAGGCCTCGGTCTCGTTGATCTCGTCGATCAGATCCTGATATTCATCCCGGAAATACTGATGCATGAAAGTTTCAAATTTCAGGACGTTTTCGATCTTGAATCCACGAAGGAAGTTATACTTGGCAGCAAACAGCGATAAGACTTGATCACTCATCGACATCGGTGAATACTGCGGCTGCTTTAAAAGTTCGGTCAAGATCGCACCATGGTCGATCGTTGCCTTGGTAGCAGCATCTAAGTCACTGCCAAACTGGGCGAAACTTAACAGTTCATGGTATTGAGCCAGATCCAGCTTAAGGGAGTTGGATACGGCTTTGATAGCCTTGGTCTGGGCACTGCTTCCGACACGGCTTACCGAAAGACCTGAATCGACTGCCGGTCTGATACCGGAGTTAAACAGTTCGGTCTGTAAGAAGATCTGACCATCGGTAATCGAGATGACGTTGGTCGGAATGTAGGCACTGATATCGCCGGCCTGAGTCTCGATGATCGGTAAGGCAGTCATTGAACCGCCGCCGAGTTCATCGCTTAACTTGGCTGCTCTTTCAAGCAAACGGCTGTGCAGGTAGAAGACATCGCCAGGGTAGGCTTCTCTTCCCGGTGGTCTTCTAAGCAGCAGGGACATGGTACGGTAAGCTACGGCGTGCTTACTAAGATCGTCGTAGACAATAAGTACATCCTTTCCCTGTTCCATCCACTCCTCGCCGATCGCACAACCGGCATATGGAGCGATATATTGCAGAGGCGACAACTCAGATGCGGTTGCCACCACGATAGTTGTATAACTCATGGCATCATGCTGACGCAGACGTTCGACGATCTGAGCGACTGTCGAAGCTTTTTGACCGATAGCAACATAGATGCAGTTAACGTTTTTACCTTTCTGGTTGATGATGGTATCGATGGCGATCGCCGTCTTACCGGTCTGGCGGTCACCGATGATCAGTTCTCTTTGACCCTTGCCGATCGGGATCATCGAATCGATGATCTTAAGGCCGGTCATCAGAGGCTGATGAACCGATTTTCTGGTCATGACACCCGGGGCGATCCTTTCGACCGGACGGGTCTTTTCTACCTTGATCGGAGCTCCTCCGTCTATTGCCTGACCCAAGGCGTTGACGACACGTCCAAGCATCTGGTCGCCGACCGGGACCTCAATGATCCTGCCGGTACGTTTTACTTCGTCGCCTTCCTTGATCAATGTATCGTCTCCCATTAAGACGACACCGATACTGTCTTCTTCCAGGTTCAGGACCATACCGAAAACACCGTTAGGAAATTCCAGCAGTTCACTGGACATTGCATTCTCAAGTCCCTGGACGATCGCAATGCCATCGCCGACACTTACGGTCGTACCGATGTCACTGGTCTCTAACCTGTCATCATATTCTGCGATCTGCTTTTTGATCAGGGCCGTGATTTCTCCCGGTTTTAATTCCATGTGTCCCCATCCTTTCTCTTGAGCATCAATTCCATCGAACTGATTTTTTTCTTCATTGAGTTATCGATGATCTCGTCATCGAAACTGATTTTGAATCCGGATATCAAGGTCCGGTTGATCTTAGGAAGCAGTTCTACTTGCTGCTGATCATTGCTAAGCAGCTTTTCCAGCTCCCTGATCTTTTCTTCTTTTAGAGGTCTCACCGATTCGATGACACCTTCTTTGATATTCAACTCCCGGTTGCACAAGCGGTGGAATTCACTGCTTATCTCCCGGTAATTGACCATTCTTCCCTTGTCGATCAAAACATATAGAAAATTTAAGATGTTTTTCGGCAAGCGGTCCTTAAAGCAGGTGGCTACCAGCTTTTTCTTTTCTTCCTTGCTGATCTTGCGGTTCAGAAAAAAAGCATGAGCATCGGCATCATCCAATGCTTTAGCGATAGTATCCAACTGTCTTCTGTAATCCAGGACCTGTTTCTCGTCTCTGGCCAGTTCCAGAAGCGCTTCAGCGTAACGATTGGCAACCAGACTCATTGTTTGCCGCTGACCTCATCGACATATTTGGCGATTGCCAGTTCGTCGTCCTTGGAAGTAGCCTTTTCATCGAGCAGTTTGCTGACAGCTGCCAATGCGACTTCGACCATTTCGTCATGAAGTTCGTTCTGGACTTCCTTTTGACGCATCTCGATCTTGCGCTCAGCCTGCTCCAGTTTGAGCTTGGCGTCTTCCTTGGCCTGCTTGACGATCTGTTCCTGCAGATTCTTTGCTTCATTACGGGCGCTTTCCACGATCTCAGTTGAACGGTTACGGGCTTCGACCAGCTCCTTCTTAGCCTCTTCCAGGTTGCTGGTAGCTTCGCTTTGCTTCTTGGAAGCATCATCGATCAGAGATACCATCTTCTCCTGGCGGGCTTCCAGGATCTTCCTGGCAGGTGCCCAAAGAAGTTTCTTGCAGAGCAAAAACAAAATAACCGTTGCGCATAACTGAACAGCCATGGTTAAGATATTCGGAAATAATACGCCCTCGATATCGAAAGTCATCTAGCTTTCAGGCCTTTCCTAATAAACGAAGATCAGCAAAATGGCTACGAGTAAACCGTAGATTGCACAGGTCTCAGAGATGGCGGCACCAACGATAGCCATTGAACGGATCTTGTCGGCAGCTTCAGGGTTCTTACCAATAGCTTCACATGCTGTCCAGGCAACATGTGCCTCACCATAACCGGTGATGATACCTACAGCGACTGAAATAGCCGCAGCAATCGCAATTAATCCTCTTTCCATAGTTTCCTCCTTAATTAATCGCTTGGAAGTTCTTTTCCTATAAAGATGATGGTTAAAGACGTAAAGATAAACGTCTGCAACAATCCGGATATCAAATCAAAATAAGTGTGTAAGATCGGAGCGATGATCACTCCTATGAAGTTGAATGAACCGATGACCGGAAACAGCGAACTGACCCAGGCGGTAGCCGTATAGACCAAAGACATGATCAGCGATCCGGAAAGGATGTTCGCAAACATACGCATCGATAAGGACACGATCGGTGAGAGCTTGCCTACCAGATTCATCGGCAGGAAGACGAAGATCGGTTCAAACAGGCCATGGATATAATTCTTGATACCATTGGACTTGATCGAATTGTATTCGACCAGAAAGATCGTCATGATCGCCATCGTCAAAGTGACGCTGTAGTTTCCGGTAGGAGCATCGAAACCGGTCAGGCCCCAGATGCAGGAAAGAAACAGATATCCCCATAAGGTTCCCACATATGGTCCCAGGTTTTTAGCTACCTTTTTATTGGTATCGCTTAATACCAAACGATCGACGGTATCAACGGCGATCAGGGAAAGCAGGACCAATCCCGTAGGCTTGGCCAAAGGATCAAATGATCTAAGTGCCCTGTTAGCAAGTACCATCAAAAGGATCAGAACGATGCTGACCATGATGATCGATATTACATGTGGTTGTACGACTAATCTCATTTTGACTCCCTGATCGAGATGACCGCTTCAATGATCATAACGATGCGATTCATCACCAAAGCCACCAAGACTCCGATGAAGTTGAAATACTGAGGCAGTAAGACAGCGATCATAAGGGGTATTATCAGCAGAAAGATGCCCAGATAAGATCCGCCAAATACTATCAGTGAAGATGGCTTATCAGCGTTTAAGGAATTGTAGCGCTTTTGAATCAGCCACAGATGGATCACCGCGAAGGGATATCCGAGCAGGACTCCCAAAGTAAGACGATGATCGATAAACAAAAAAAGAAGTGATAAAAAGAGAATCAAGATTTCCCTGATGTGTTTTTTCATCGGATTAATTGTATCACAACAAGTGATAATAATGCAGTAAAGGTTTTACTTGTGTTTAGCCAAGGTATAAATGAAATAATAGGCGCTTAAAACAGCGCCTATTAATGTCATTATAACTGTCAAAAGGTTGCCTGTATGGAATACGACATCCAAACCATGCCCGATAACCACAAAGGCAACGAGGGAAAGAGCAACGGTAAAACCTAAAGACAGGATCTCATTCATTACTTGGTTCCGTAAATACGGTCTCCGGCATCGCCTAAACCAGGTACGATATAACCCTTTTCATTGAGATGGCTATCCAAGGCGGCGATATAGATATCAACATCCGGATGGTTCTTTTCGATCAGTTCAACACCTTGCGGAGCAGCTACCAGGATACACAACTTGATGTTCTTGGCGCCTCTGGCCTTGACTGCGGTAAGAGCTGCGTCAACGCTTCCGCCGGTTGCGAGCATCGGGTCCAAAACGATGGTGATCGCATTGGTCATATCCGGGAACTTAGCGAAATACTCATGTGGTTCCAGGGTCTCTTCATCACGGTACATGCCGATGAAGCCGACTTTGGCGGTAGGGATCAGGTCATGGAAACCATTGACGAATCCCAGTCCGGCTCTAAGGATCGGTACCAGGACGATATCCTTGGCGATGACTTCGCACTCACATGGACTGATCGGGGTCTCGATCTGAACTTTCTTGGTAGGCAGATCTTCACATACGGAATAGGCCATCAGACCGGCGATCTCATCAAGGTTCTGACGGAAATCTTTGGTCTTGGTATCCTTGTTTCTGAGGATGGCTAATTTGTGGTTAACCAGTGGATGATTTAATACTTTTGTTGCCATAGGGGACTCCTTTTATTCATAAATATTATATAGATTTTTCAATCCTATAATTATGAAACATATTTCAAAAAAAGACCGCTATTTGAAGATAGCGATCAGGAATTTGACCCAGAACGGGAAAATGGTATAGACACTGATAAGTCTTAAGACCTGAAGGATAGCGATCTTTGGGGATTCTCCTCCCAGTTCACTGGCAATAAGAGCCATGTCGGATGCTCCGCCAGGTGAGGAAGCAAACATTGAACTGATAAAACCGATCTTTTTGGTCCTGGACATCAGGAAGCTGGCGATGAAATTGAAACCGATATAGCAGGCCATCAAAACGATGGTCGGCAGGATCAGGGAAGGCAGCTTGATCATGGTATCCATTCCGATACCGGAACCGATCAGACTACCGGCAACGATCTGAACATACTTCTTGTAATCTCTTGGGAATAAGGCTCTATGGGAATTGAAGTTGAAGATGATGACAGCGATCATTGCGATACTTAGCACTCCCGCCGGAAGGCCGGACACTTTACCGATATAGCCGCCGATAAGGGCAACGATAACGGTAGCGATCTTTTTGATCCAGTCATTATCCGGGATCAGTTTATCGAGTGGATAGACATCCTTTTTCTTCTCATCGACCATTACCATCTCTTCAGCATCGCTGTCCTTGACTTTCTTGGATACGGCACTGATGATCAGCGGGAAGGCCGCATAGACGGTAAACAGACGGAAGCTTTGGACAAAGGAGACGATCGAAGAGTCGGCGCCAAAGTCATATGCCATCAGTGAGGTCTCAACGATTCCGCCCGGTATGCAAAGCAGGAATGAAGTTGCGATATCGAATTTAAAGATCCTGTTTAAGATCAGACCAACGGTCATCGTAAAGATCATGAAACCGCCACCCACG
>JAFWFB010000083.1 GCA_017512625.1 Erysipelotrichaceae bacterium | reverse complement strand
TCGCATAATGTATATTATACGAATTTTTAAGAGACGATTTTCACTTGTTTTTAATGATGGTATACCTATCTACTATCATCCTTCCTCTGGCACCATTTCTAAGATTGATGATCTCTTTAATTGCGTTGGCGCCACAACTGTCAAGATCCCTTTCAACAGAAAACAGATCTGTAAGAAGATATTTGGATAATTCGGTATAATCGAAACCACTCACTCTACTTTCCTGATAATCCAGATCGTATGTAGCTTTCCTGGCACCCATGGCCAGATAATCGTTGGCACAGACATAACTGTCATAGACCTTACCTCGGCTCATAACAGTTTCATAGCTGAGATTGTTGCGGAATTCACAAAATACGACATCCAGATCAGCATTGATATCTTTTGCAGCTTTATACATTCCCGAAAGTCTTGCTCGATAAATGTAATCATCGATGTTTTCGGTCAGATATAATACTTTATCGTTTTGCTTAAGGATAGTCATCGCGATATCGTATTGAGCTTTAGCCTGATCAATGATTATGCATGATGTCTTAGTTCTTGTTAGTGGATAATCGGTTATGACACAGTTGATAGAGTCCGATTTAACCAGATTGTATAGGAAGAAATCATCCGGTTCCGGCTCGAAGCCGAAGAACACGGCTGAATCGGAATTTATCGACTTCATGTAAGATTCGATGTTGGATTTGAGTATGTTTTTCTTTAAATAGTCTTCAAAGACGATCTGATAATCGATGTTGTTTCTGATCATATAATCGATCGCACCAGATAGATATGAGTTTATATTGTTGTTTTTCGATAAATGAAACTTGGTATCTTTTACAAAGATACTGATCGATGCTGCATTCTTTTTCGATAATTCCGAAGCATGTTTGTTAGGGATATAATTGACAGCTTTAGCTGCCTTTAGCACCTTCCTTCTTGTTGCATCTGATACCGATGAATAATTATTAAAAACCTTAGATACGGTAGATATCGATACATTAGCATACAAAGCAACATCTTTTATAGTAGACACAAAAACACCTCGTCTTCACTTATATTTTACAGGATTTCTTATCTATAAAAAAAGGGAATGATCATTCCCTATTTGAGATCGTTCTTGAAACTGTGTCCGATCGGTGAATCATATGGGATCCCGAAATAATCGGAGATCGTCGCACCGATACAGGCAAAGGATTCCAGGGTACCAAGATTTCTTTGCTCGGTAAAACGTTTATTATAGACCAGGATCGGAACATATTCCCTGGTATGATCGGTACCATGCCAGGTTGGATCGTTTCCATGATCGGCTGTAAGGATCAGCAGATCATCATCTTCCAGAGCATCAAGCATATCCGGCAATTTAGAATCAAATCTGACCAGCTCCCTGGCATATCCCCTTGGATCACGACGATGCCCCCATTGAGCATCAAAATCTACCAGATTGGTGAAACAGATGCCGTTGAATTCTGTCTTGGCTACATCGATCGTCTGCTGGAAGCCTTCTTCGCTGGTACGGGATTTGATCGATTCGGTAATGCCCATGCCGTTGAAGATATCGTTGATCTTGCCGATCGATATTACATCATAGTCATGAGCCTTCATCACATCCAAAACTGTTGTTGAACTAGGATTTAAGGCATAATCGTGACGGTTGCTGGTACGGACAAAATCATCCTTATTGGTGCCGACAAACGGACGGGCAATGACCCTTCCGACTCTCCACTCGTCATTTAAAGTTATCTCACGAGCGATCTCACAAACACGATAGATCTCATCAATGCCAAAGAGTTCCTCATGAGCTGCTATCTGTAATACGGAATCAGCGCTGGTATAAATGATCATTTCTTTAGTCTGAAGCTGTCTTTCACCCAGCTGCTTGATGATCTCCGTACCGGAAGCACTGATATTGCCGATAAACTTATGACCGGTCCTTTTTTCCAGTTCATCGATCAGTTCCTTAGGAAAACCGGTATCGGTAAAGGTGACGAAAGGATTGGTTGTATAGACACCCATCATTTCATGATGACCGGTAAGCGTATCCTTGCCGATCGATGCTTCATGCATGCGGCCATAATAGGCGATCGGATCATCAACGCGGTAATTGTTCTTAACTTCAGTCAGATTACAAAGACCCATTTTTTGCAGATTCGGTATCTGGTAACGGCCTTCCGTAGCTTCAAAGATATGACCGAGCGTATTGGCTCCTTCGTCGTTATATTTCGGGCTTTCCGGATCATAACCGATTCCCAGCGAATCGAGCACTATTACAAAAATACGTTTCATTCCTGTCTCCTTTTTGCCAATGGATGAAAGCTTAGATAGTTTTCCCTCATCCTTTTATTTTCAACATGTGTATATATTTCGGTAGTTCGTATGTCACTATGTCCAAGCAATTCCTGTATGACTCTAAGATCTGCTCCGTTTTCAAGCAGATGAGTCGCATAGGAGTGACGCAGCTTATGCGGTGTTATCTTCTTTGAGATGCCGGTAGTGGCAGTAGCATCGTTAAGGATCTTTTCCACATATTTAGGATAGATCGCTTTACCTGATTTATTGATAAAGAAGTTATCGATGCGGTTGTTACTGTAAAGATTGCGGGAGTCGCTTAGATATCTTTTAAGCAGATCCGAGGCCCGTTTTGGTATCGGAACGATCCTAATCTTGTTGCCTTTGCCCAAGATCCTGGCAACATTGGCGGTAAGATCGACATTATAGATCTTGAGATCACAGCACTCGGAGACTCTAAGTCCCAGTGAGTAGATAGCTTCTAAGATAGCATGGTCAAGCAATTGCTTTGGATCATTGTCATCAAAGACATTCATCAGTTCGTTGACCTCATCGACCGTAAAATATACCGGCAATCTTCTTCCGGTCTTATGCACTTCAAGATTGAGGCTCGGGTTGTTTATCCCATATTTGAAACTCAGATATTTATGAAAATTGCGGATACTGGTCTTAAGCCGGTTAAGCGAGGTCTGGCTCAGTTCAATGCCCTTATAATCGATGTAGTCAGAAATATCCTGATAGTCGATCTCTTCTACTTCATCGATCCCATCAGCTTCCAGATAATCCCTATAGCCTTCGAGGTCATGGGTATAGGAAACAACGGTCCTTTTAGCCTTTGCTTCATTGACCTCGATATTTATAAGATATTCCTTGATGGCACTATTAAGCTTCATTTTTGCGGTCCAAAAGCTGTTTTGCAGCCTGAATACTGGTATCGTTGATGATGCTTGATTGCATAATTGCCAGCTCATTTACACGTTCTTCATAGCCAAGCAATCTAATCGATGAAGAAGTATTGATCTCATCATTGCTCTTTTCAACATAGTAATGGTGATCAGCAAGTGCCGCAACCTGAGCGCTATGAGTGATCGAAATGACCATCGCATCCTTGGAAAGACTCAACATCTTAAGACCGATGGCTGTTGCTGCCTTGCCACTGACGCCAACATCGATTTCATCAAAGATAACGGTTTTAATGCCCATCAGTTTGGTGAAGACAGTCTTTAGTCCTAACATCAATCGTGATATCTCGCCACCGGAAGCGACCTTGATCAGTTGTCTTGGCTGCTGGCCGACATTGGTGGAGATCAAAAATTCCACATCATCAAATCCCTTCGGACTATCTTCCTTTTCTTCAATGGAAACGATAAATTGAGCGTTATTAAGCATCAAATCACCAAGTTCCTTAACGATATCAGTTTCAAGATTTCTTGCGTTAGAATGTCTTATTTTTGATAATTCGTTTGCTTTATCTCTATAGATCTTATAAGCTTCTTCGATCTGCTTATCGA
>JAFWFB010000082.1 GCA_017512625.1 Erysipelotrichaceae bacterium | reverse complement strand
GTCTGGCGATGATAATTGATTTATAATGTTTATACCATGATACGATATCCCATAAAGACATCCCTTTCAAAACTGACAGGAATGGATGTTAAAAACTGCAGGATAGGGATCTCTTATGAAAAGACCTATTCCTCGGCTCTTATAACCGGTTTTAGAAACGGTCAAATCTTTATAGCGTTAACGGTCTTTATTGGTTATTTCCTGTTGTTCCTTTATGGTATATCCTACCTGTTTAATCATTTAGACAAATATGTCAATAAACAGACTGCTTCCTATAAAGGAAAGAATGCTTCATTCATTGATAAGCATCCCTTCCTTTTTGTATTTATAGCATTATTCATTGCCTATCTGCCCCGGGCTATCATCTCCTTTCCGGGTATCGGCATGGGTGATACACCCTGGCAGATCGTCCAGGCCTTCCCGGGTCTAAGTTATTCCTATCTGGCCGATATTATCCCGAAGACCAATCCGGGCCAGTTTCTTCCTTTGCCGGAAAAGCTTTTATCACCAAATGTCATGGTAAATCTGCACCACCCAGCGGCCCATACGATGCTATTGCACGGCTGCATCGTCCTGGGGCATTCTTTGTTTGGCTCATGGAATGCGGGACTGTATGTCTATACGATCATGCAAGAGCTGATCTTCTTATCAGCGATTGCCTATTCTGTTGCTAAACTGGTAGATAAAAAGATCATCAGCGCAAAGTATGTGTGGCTTTTGATCATCTATTTCTTTATCCATCCTCATATCCATTCCTATGTTTTCCTGATAACCAAGGATATCATTTATGCTGCCTTCTTTATCGTATTTATGACCAATTACTTCTTTCTGCTAAGGGAAGATTACGGTAAAAGGGAAATCACTATTCTATCGCTTACCTCCATAGGCATGATCTTATTCAGAAATGAGACTAGATTCCTGCTTCCGGCATTTTATGTAATATCCTTTATGATCATCAAGAAGATCAGAAAACCGCTGGGAGTGCTGCTAGGCATCGCTATCGTTTCCAGCATTCTGATCTTTCAGGTCATCTTCCCGTCTCTCAAGTATACTCCTGGTTCCATTCGGGAGATGCTTTCCGTTCCTTTCCAGCAGACTGCCCGCTATGTGAGCAGTAATCCGGATGATGTAAGCGAGCAGGAAAAGGAAGCCATTGATAAGGTCCTCGATTATGACTCGCTGGCAGATTACTACGATCCCGATAAATCCGACAATGTAAAAAACACCTATAGACAGGAAGCAACTTCCAAGGACCTGGCTGAATATTTTAAAAGCTGGTTTAGCATGTTTATCAGACATCCAGGTGTCTATATATCAGCTACCATCAATAACTATTACCAATACATCTATCCCGCTAATGTCGGAATGACCTACTATGGCTATGAATGGTCTAGTGAGGTTTTGGAAAATACCAGCTTTATTTTAAAGCCGATCGGCGTCGAATTCTCCTATCCGGAAAGGTTTGAAGATCTGCGCAAGATAAGTGATTACTTCACTATCGAAATTGCCAGATTCCCTTTCATATCCCTGCTTATGACTACCGCCGTTTATGTCTGGATCATCATCCTGGTCATAATGTACGGTATCAAGCATCAAACAGGACGCATGCTTTGCTATCTGGCCCTTCCGCTTTTTACTATCCTGGTATGTTTCCTGGGTCCGACCAATGGAAGATATGGTGCCAGATACCTGTTTTCCATTATCACGGCCATCCCTTTGATCTTACCGATGTCAATCGCCTTAATGACGCAGAAAGGTGATCATAACAGACATAAAATCGAACACTGATAAGTATATATTGCCCAAGGAGGTTATAATGGATAAAATCGCTGTTCTGATTCCCTGCTACAATGAAGCTTTAAGCATCAGCAAAGTAATAGCAGATTTCAAACAGGCCTTGCCTGAAGCTATCATCTATGTCTATGACAACAATTCCAGCGACGGAACCGCCGAGCTCGCTTTAAAAGCCGGGGCCATCGTCCGTCACGAGTATCAGCAGGGTAAGGGAAACGTTATCCGCAGGATGTTTAGGGAGATCGACGCCAAGTGCTATATCATGGTTGATGGCGACGACACCTACCCGGCAGAATATGCAGCCAAATTGGCTGAACCGGTCCTTGAACGTCAGTGTGACATGGTAGTAGGCGACAGACTGTCATCCACCTACTTCGAAGAAAACAAGCGGCCTTTCCACAACTTCGGCAATGTCCTGGTCCGCAAGCTCGTCAATACGATCTTCAGATCCGACATCCGGGATATCATGACCGGTTACCGGGCCTTCAGCTACCGCTTTGTAAAGACCTTCCCAGTCATCTCTAAAGGCTTTGAGATCGAGACCGAAATGAGCATCCATACTGTAATTAACAATTTCCGGATCGAGAACCTGATCATCAATTACCGGGACAGGGCTGAGGGAAGCGAATCCAAACTGAATACCTATTCGGATGGACTAAAGGTATTAAGAACGATCCTTAGACTGTTTCGTATTTACAGACCGGCGCTGTTTTACGGCCTGATATCCTGCCTGCTTATCCTGGCATCGCTTCTTGCGGGAAAATGGCTGTTCGCCCTGGCGATCATCGCTCTTTTCACCGGCATGATCCTGGATGCGATCCAGTATAAGGACCGTCTAAAATTCGAGTCCCAGCTTATCTATGCGCAAGACCGCTTCAACGATCTATGCAATCGCTGATGATCGAACATCAACAAAAAACGGTATGAATTGAATCATACCGTTTTTTAATTGAATCAATGAAGCTTTATTTCTTCTTGTTTTTCTTCTTTTTAGCTTCTTCTTCCTTTTGCATGGCGATCTGCTCAGGACCTTCACCGGCCGCATACTTCTTGTAATAGGCAGCATTCTTGCGGTCATTGAGGTTTTCGTATTGCGTTGCGATCAAAAGAGCGAGCATCGGATTGAGCTTTCCACCCTTTTCGAACTGCGGGATCATCTTATCCAGATAATTGGCCTGCTTAAGGATCTTGATATCGTAGGTCATGACTGCCTGAGCGGTTAAGATCGGTTCACCAAGTGACTTGATCATTTCCAGACATCTCTTGGCCTTGGCCTTGTTACCGATCAGGACATAATAGTCAAAGGCATTGTAGTAGGCATCTCTTTGCAGATCCTTCTTGCTGCCGGCGATCTCAAACAGCAGATTGTATTGCTGATCGACTTCCTTGGCTCTGTTTTGGGCACGGAATCCGTTAAGACGGAAGTTTTCTCGGTCAAAACGGCTAACGACATATGTTACCCATGGTGAATCGAGATACTTGTAGTAAGCATCGAAATCCCGGTTAATGTACATTTTGGTAAGTTTGGTAGTAACGCTATTGAAAAAGATCTTCGGTGCAGCCAACATAAAGGCACCGGCCAGGATCAAGACTCCCAATAATATATATAACCAAATCATCTGATTACCTCCAAATTTGCTAAAGCATTATAATTTTACAACACATAGTCGCAAGTCTCAACATCAGCTATTTGCTGTTTCTGAGTTCCTTGAAAAATTCCACGAAGCCCGGGATGCAATGCTCATAGTACATCCTAAGTCCTTCGCAAAGATAGGAAAGATCGTGACCCTTTTCCTGTTTGAGGAAGCGGTCCTTCAGACAGCCGCCATTGCAAAGTCTTAAGTAAGGACAGCTTTGACACTTAATGGCCAGCTTGTCCTTCTTGGCTTTTCCGAAATCAAGCTGCTTTTTACTGTTTACCAGATCGAGCATCGAAGACTCTCTGATGTTTCCAAGCAGATAGCCTTTTCTTACAAAGTGATCGCAACTGTAGACATTGCCATCCTTTTCAACAGCCATTGCCAGTCCGCAATATTCATTGAGATAGCAGACATTGGCCGGCTTGCCCGTCATCTGTAACATCGTTTCCGAAAACAGCTGAATGTTTACTTCGTGCCTGTCCGGATACCACAGATCAAAGATATCACACAGGAATCTGCCATAACCTTCCGGGGTCACTGAATCATAGCTGGCTTTGCCATCGTGGTTATTGACGATCGGAATAAACTGGATCCAGCCGGAATTAAGGGACTTAAGCGATTCATAGATCTCCTTTGGATGCTTTGAGGCTTCATTGGTTACTGTGCAAAGCAGATCGACATTGATCCCCGCAGCGATCAGCTTCTTTCCGTTTTCATAGACCCTGTCAAAGGTCTTTTCCCCGCCAGCGGTCCTTCTTTGAGCATCATGCAGCTGTTTATAGCCATCGATGCTTAAGCCGACATCAAAATGGTTATCCCTTAGAAATTCGACCCATTCATCATCGATCAGATAACCATTAGTCTGC
>JAFWFB010000007.1 GCA_017512625.1 Erysipelotrichaceae bacterium | reverse complement strand
TTGATGTTGTCATAGCGGCCGTCTGCAACTTCTTCCTTTACGGTATCCACCAGGATATTGCCTATTTCGTTGAGCAGATTCTCTGCATCTTTCAGATATATCACTCCCCTGCTTTGGACATCGGGTCCGCCGATCAGGGCTTTCGTCTTAAAATCAAGGACGATACCGGCAATGATGGTGCCATCGGTCGATAGCGTCTCCCTGTCTCTTAAGACCATACCGGAAACATCTCCTCCATCCGATCCGTCGATCAGAACTTCTTCCAAAGGAATGATATCTCTGGTGGATGTCAGTTTCTGATTCTCAAAGGTCGCAAACTGTCCGTTATCGAGGATTATGATCTTATCAGGCGTGTAACCCATCTCGATCGCTATATCGGCATTGTTTATGAGATCGTTATACTGGCCTTTTACCGGCAGATAATACTTCGGTTTTACCAGATAAAGCATCATTTTCAGGTCTTCCTTGGATGCATGCATCGACAGAAGCTGGGACTTTTTCAGCTTGACAACTTTGACATCGGCCTTATAAAGGTCATTCTCCATATTGGAAGCTTCCTTTTCCGTTCCCGGAACGACCGGCGAAGCGATGATCACCAGATCGTTCTTCTTAAGCTGCAGGATCTTATCTTCGCCGATACATATCACATTGAACTTCCTGAAGACCTTCTTTCCGGAACCGGAAACGACACAGATGATGTTATCCATGTCATTGCTGAAATCCTTGGCAGTAACGATGGTGTTGGCCGGGATCCTGTAATAGCCCAGTTCTTCCACGTATTTGAGAAGTTTAAGATGATCCGGATTATGGAAGAATACCTTCCTTTTGTACTTCCTGGCCATTTCCAGAACTTCTATGATACGGTAAAGATTCTGCTTGTAAAGGGTTATGATCACCCTTCCTTCAAGGTTTTCGATATAAGTCTCTATCTGATCGGAAATACGATGCCTTGGCGAAGTATAACCGGACATGCTGGAACCGACCGATTCGGACATCAGACACAGCACATTGTGTTCACCTATCTTGGTGATGGTGCTAAGATCCATGGAAAAGGCATCGAAAGTCAGGTCGTAATCGATTATGAACTCGCTGGTAAAGACGATCGATCCCTGCCCAGTCTCAAATATGAGTCCGATTCCGTCAGCTATGGACATCATTACCGGGAAGGTATGGATCACATGACCGGCTATATTGAGCTTTGCATTCCTTCTTATTACCTTAACCCTTTTCTTGGACTTCTTAGGGAATTCATCTTCCAGGATCTTTGCTGTCAATGGAGCTGCATATACTCCGAAATCGGCTTCCTTCAGGATATGGGATAAAGCCATCATTACATCGTCATGACCATGGGTTATGAAAATGGCTTTTACTCTTTCTTTGTTTTTGATCAGATAGGAATAATCAGGTATTACATATTCTACTCCCAACTGCTGATTGTCAGGATACTTAAGACCGGCATCTACGACAAAGATATCGTCTCCGATCTCAATACAATACATATTCTTGCCATCTTCGTCAAGGCCGCCAAGGGCCATTAAACGAACTTTTTCCATCGATTATATTCCTTTCTATATGTCCACCTAATTATAAGTAAAACAGTATCTAAATTCAATCAGGCCGTATCTGTCAGTGACCGCTTCTGAGTTCTATAAGCTTGATCACGGAATAGATAATGGCTACGATAAGGATGCCTATGGCAGTGTAGGCAAAGATCTTTTCCAGTGTAAGCACACATAAGGCGACGAATACGAAGAAAAGGCCTATGAGTCCGTATAAAACGGTCAGTCTTTCATATTCCCTGTCTTTGTCAAAGAATTGTCTTTCTTCTTCAGGCAAAGAAAAATAAGCCTGTGAAAGGATAGGACCGGTCTTCTTGCGGGTCTTATTGACATAGTTAAAGAGAATACTTGCGATCACCATACAACATACGGTAATGATTATCTGCCAGGCTCCCATAACTTAATTTTGACATAAAAAAACGAATGTTTCCATTCGTTTTTATATTAATACTATTTGAATAATCTGTCGTAGAGGCCCTTGAGAGCTTTGCCGTGTCTGGCTTCGTCTCTGGCC
>JAFWFB010000081.1 GCA_017512625.1 Erysipelotrichaceae bacterium | reverse complement strand
TGAACAGTGCATGATCAATTATGTGATCAGTGCATGATAAATGAATCGGTATAAGTAATACTTGGATCGTGCAGATTAGGGAATTGCTTATGGGCGTTGTTTAGTACGTCCTGCTGCATAGGCAGATCTTCGTTATAGAGCATGATGCTGGTAATAAAGTGACCTCTGCCGATCATTTTCTCTGCCAGCAAGGCGAGGCGGTAGACCGGCTTACGGGGACTATAGGCAAGGCGGATGAACATGTGCATGCTTTTTAGCATCCTGCTGATCTCTTGTTTGCTTATCTCATATTGGAATACCTTTTCGTTTAGGGCGATATACATGCCAGCCAGTTTATTGGCACATTCGTCACTGATCATGGTGTCTTTGGCGTAAGGATTGTTCTTTTTTCTGATCTTATGCCTTTGAAGCAACAGGGTATCGAAAAAGGATTCGATACGGTAGTGGTTGACACTGACGCTTTCCTTATCGGACATGATCCTGGTCGAAGCATAATTGACCAGTGGATGGACTTTGCTGTCAAGACAATAGTGCGTCAGAAAGCCATAGTAGTAGGATCTTAGATCTTCATCGTTTTCCGAATAGTCATAGATGAAATTGAGGGTCTCCATGACTTTTTTTGTGTGGATCAGGTTTCCGAAGGAGTTGATCCTGTCACGGGGTTTTAATGGTTCGTTGTAGAAATAGATATCCGGACCGGTCGATCCCAGATAATTCATGGAGTAATTCTTTATCTTATCTTTGATATTGATCTCTTTATTTTCCAGTATATCTTTGGAAAACAGATAATGTGTGGTTCCTGCGGGCATACGCAATTATTATATCACGAGAAAACTGAACGAATTTAATTGTATAATTAAGCATATGGATAAAAACAATTTGCGGATCATATTTATGGGTACCCCAAAGATCGCTTCCGGGGTACTGGAAACTCTGATCGAAAACGGATATAACATCGTAGCTGCTGTCACCAAAGTCGACCAGAAAGTAGGCAGGAAACAAATACTGACTTACAGTCCGGTCAAGGAGATGGCCCTTAAACACGACATACCGGTGATCCAGCCGTTTAAGATGAAGGATGAGCTGGATACTATTTTAAGCTATGAACCGGATCTGGTGATCACCATCGCCTTTGGTCAGTTCATTCCTAAAAAGCTGCTTGATTACCCTAAGTATCATTGCATCAACATTCATGGATCGATCCTGCCTAAGTATCGGGGAGGGGCACCGATCCAAAGAGCGATCATCAATGGTGATCAATCGACCGGCATGACCCTGATGTACATGAATCCCAAGATGGATGAAGGTGATATCCTGGTATCGGAAAGCATCGATATCGATATCAAAGATACTTCATCGACCCTGTTCGATAAGCTGGAAGAGCTGTCCAAGTCGATGATCATCAGGTATCTGCCCGATATCATCGATGGCGAGATCGCTCCGATACCGCAGGATGAGAGCAAGGCTACCTATGCCTATAACCTGAGCAAGGAAGATGAATACATCGATTTCAACCAGGATGTATTAAGCGTCTATAACCGGATGCGGGGACTGTTGGAAGAACCGGCCCCTTATTCGATCATCAGCGGCAGGAAGATCAAGTTTCATGAAGTTGAATACAGCGACCAGATACTGGCTGATCCGGCCACTTTTATCGGCATGCACGACAATAAGATCGCTATTGCGGCCAAAAACGGCACGATCCTGGTGAGCAGGATCCAGATGGAAGGAAAAAACATCGTAGGTGCCAGGGATTTCTATAACGGCCAGGGCAGAAATCTGGTTGGAAAACGTTTTGAGGAAAAAGATGAGCAAGCAGGATAAGATCAGAAATTTCTCCATTATCGCCCATATCGACCATGGTAAGTCAACACTGGCTGACCGTCTTTTGGAGCTTACCGGAACAGTCGATAAAAGAGATATGGAAGACCAGCTGCTTGATAGTCTTGATCTTGAAAGAGAAAGAGGCATTACGATCAAACTAAATGCGGTCG
>JAFWFB010000080.1 GCA_017512625.1 Erysipelotrichaceae bacterium | reverse complement strand
TAATGGAATTGATATCATGTATATTGGAGGAAATATCATGAATAATATAAAAAAATGGCTTGTTGCGACGGTATTGCTTTGCCTGTGTCTTACAGGCTGTACCGGCACTAAGCCTTCCGGATCAGAGTCCGAGCTTAGTCCGGCGGAAATCTCGGAACAAGCAATGGATAACTTCCTTACCAAACTTAAGGAAGAAAAATACTCAGTCCAGTCCAAGGACTACCTGAAAATCAACGTCTTTTCCAAGGATCTGGTCTGGTTTGATTACGCAGATAATGATCTTTATACCGATTTTGCTGTCATGAGCGTCAACGATGAGACCTTCCAGGGCTTCATCGATGGAGATGAGTTGGCAAGCGTTACCTTCCTTGGTGAAGGAAATGCCGTTGAAACAGCCAACTCCCGTTTACCTGGCTACCTTGCAAGCGAAGAGGTCTCCCAGGGAAATATCTACAACCTCTTCTATAATCAGACCGATGAACCTTTGACTTTCCTTTCACGCGATGAATTAGTCAAACGTTTCCTGCTTAACTACGCCGGTTATGGCGAAACCACCATCCGTCTGATGGAGGATGTCTATCTGGAAATGAATGATATCGATCCAACCGAAGTTCATTTCAAAGCAGTTGTCAATGATGATCCGGTTGCCCATCTCTCATTCGAGGATATCGATGTTGCTATCAAGTTCGGCGAAGCCGAAGACAATAGCTTAGCCAGTGCCTGGATGAAGGCGCCGGTTTATCCGGAAGCCCGCAGCGACTGGAATAGCAGCGATCTGTTTATCATGAACTCCGTTTTCATGCCTGGTTATGGCAACTCCGTTGCCCCATTCCCGGCTTTCGCAAGCTACGCCATGAAGATGGATGACAACTATATGGATACTGACGAGGTCAGGATCAGGGACAGCCATGCTACCGAAGCCGATCTTAACGAATATATCGAAGTTTTGAAAAAGGAAGGCTTTAGTGAAGTAAAGATCACGGATGCTGAAGGCAATGAAAAGACCGTCTACCGTAAACTTTTAAGGGAAGCCTATAAGTGCTATACCGAAGTTGAAGCCGGCTATGATGATGGCGTCAACCTGACCATGAGAAAGTATTATGACTCACCGGTCTACAGTGATCTTTCAAGCATCAATGAATTCATCAAGCAGTTTGGCTATCTGCCACTTCCTGAATCGGATAATTTCACTTCTGTAAGAGGAAGGGATGATGCTAACCAGCAGACTGAATCCTGGCTGTACTTCTTCAAGTACAATACCGTTCTCTATGTCGATATCGCCTTTGAGGATCAGGATAAGATGGACGAATATCTAAACAGCTACGAGCAGAGTCTGAAAGATGCCGGATTCGAGCCGGTATATGAAGGTGGCAGCGATGAACCTAGCTATATCGAACTGCCGGAAAACGGAGCCAACTTCCGCTACCTGATGGGAGATAACGGAACCGTATCTCTGTTGTTTAAGGATGAAAAGACCCTCAGTGCTGAGGAGACCGAAACGCTGATCAGCGAAGCCGGATTCCAGGCCATCGATCTTAATGATCCGATCACCAGCCGCACCATGGATGAATACATGAAGGTTCAGTATAATCTTGACTACAAGCTTTACCTGGCCTTCGATCAGACTTTTGCGACAATGGAAGAAGCTGAAAACTGATTAAATGCTTACGAAGCCAAACTTAATGAAGCCGGATTCGAGCGAGTCAATCCGAGCGAAGTCGGTTCACGTAAGGCAAATGCTCTTTATAACGAAGAAAAGAACATGGTAGTAGGAATCGATGTTACCGAGCAGGAAAACAATACGCTGGTAAACTTCGATTTCACTGCTGAATAAGCAAACAAAAAACTATTTAAAAAAGAGGTCTTGGACCTCTTTTTTATTTCCTTAAAAGCGAATGATTAAATCTTTTAAAGTCAGGGGTATCGGTTATAATTTATGGGAATGACTAACAGATTGATAACCCGGGACTTTATCTATACCGTTGGTTCCGGTTCCAGTGGTAATTCAGCGATCCTGTCTTTTGGCGGGAAGCTTTTCATTCACGATTTCGGCGTTTCGACCGCCAGAGTCCGGAAGGCATTAAATAGCCTGGGTTATGGCTTTGAGGATGTTAGTGCCGTATTGATAACCCATGATCACTCCGACCATATCAGTGGACTGCGTTCCTTATGTAAATACCATGATCTTCCGATCGTTGCTTCCGGCCCGACGATCGAAGGTATCATCAGGACTTTGGAAAGACCGTTTGATCATTTTTACGAAATAAAACAGAAGGATGATATAAGGATCGGTGACATAGCCATATCTTCCTATCCTTCTTCCCACGATGCCAAAGGCTCCATTAATTTCATCTTTAAGGCAGGCAACAAGAAGTTTTCCTGCATAACCGATTCAGGCTATATCAGTGAGGATATCGGAAAGGCAGCCTTAGGCAGCGATCTTTTGATGATCGAATCCAATCATGATGAACAGATGCTTAAAGACGGACCTTATCCTGCCTATCTTAAAAAGCGGATAGCAGGAAACAAAGGGCATTTAAGCAATCGCCAGTGTTCTGAATATCTGATCGACAGCATCAAAAACGGTACGACGATCGTATTGCTTGCTCACTTAAGCCAGCACAACAATACCCCGGTCATAGCTTACAAGACCAATTACAAACTGATCAGGGATAATGGCCTGGATGCAAAACTGGTTACCGCTCCGGTTTTGGAGATGGCGGAAGTTCTATTTCTGATTAAATTGCACGATGAAACCAAGATCTCTTTACTTGTGAAAAGAGATCTTTTTCTTTGAATTTACAGGCAAAAATGCATGGTTTTTTCATATCTTTCAATAGTGAAAAAATAACTTATGTTTTTTTTGTGAAAAATTTCTCAACTATATTTGGATATTTGTTATAATGAGTCAGTAATTGGAGGAGTGGATATGTTGAAACTTAAAACCGAAGCACTGGCCAAGATCGATGAGATCGTCGCAAGACATAAGGATGAACTCGGACCAACCAAGCTGATGCTTCACGATGTTCAGGATGAACTCGGTTACATTCCTTTTGAAGCCATGGAGAAGATCGCTGATGCGGTTGGTACCAGTGTGGCTGAAGTTTATGGTGTCGTAACCTTTTACACCCAATTTACTACAGAACCTAAGGGAAAACACGTCATTAATGTCTGCCTGGGTACTGCCTGCTATGTCAAGGGTTCCCAGAATATCATTGACAAGATCCAGGAGATCACCAAAGCACCGGTCAACGGTACCAGTGAAGATGGTATCTTCTCACTGGATGCTACCAGATGCCTTGGAGCCTGTGGTCTGGCACCGGTAGTAAATATCGATGGTAAATTCTACAAGAATTGCAACGATAACGACGAGATCTACGAAGTCATCAACAAGATGGTTGCTGAGGGATAATGTTAGCAAAGGATATTCTGAAGGTACTCGACGCCAAATGTCTGTATCTGGCTGATGAGTCCCTGCTGGAAAAGAATTATGACTATTGCTTCGCCACCGATCTGATGAGCGATGCTTTAGCCATGATCAACAATCATAACGAGTCTCTGGTCTTTGTGACCGGACTGGCCAATCCTCAGGCCTTTCAGACAGCCATGATGCTGGATATCGACTTTATCATCTTTGTCCGCAACAAGAAGAACGATGAAGTGCTGATCGAGACAGCAAAGGAGCTGGGATATAACGTCTTTAAGTGTTCCCGTTCGATGTTTGATACCTGTGCGATCCTTGGTCAGGAAGGAATTAAGGGCCTTGATATTAACTGAGCATTATACCGTCAAACAAAATGATTTTGTAAACGCCGGAAAGGTATCGGTAGAGATCAAGAAGATCTTGCGTGATACGGGCATTCCGGCAGCGATCATCCGCAGGATAGCAGTAGCCTGCTATGAAGCGGAGATCAATCTGATCATCCATTCCTATGGCGGAACCATCGATCTGTTTATCGATGACGATGGTACGGTATCCATGTATTTCAATGACTGCGGTCCGGGTATCCCGGATATCGAAAAAGCCATGCAGCAGGGATACAGTACCGCATCCGATGAAGCCAAGAGCCTTGGCTTTGGTGCCGGCATGGGACTATACAATATCAAACGGGTGGCTGATACCTTCAAGATCAGTTCTTCCCCTAAGGGAACTCACCTGTTTATAACCTTTAAAGCAATATGAAGAGTGTTATCAGTTACGGACTAGACAAATGCATCAAATGTCTGAAATGCGTAAAATCCTGTCCAACCGGAGCGATCTCCCAAAGAGATGGCAGGATCAGCATTGATGATGCTTTCTGCATCAATTGCGGACGCTGCATCAGGGAATGCTACCATCAGGGGTTGCAGGTGCAGGGCGCACCGCTTTCCAAGATAGCTGACTTTGCCTATACCGTTTGTCTGGTACCTTCTGCTTTCGCTAACAACTTCTCTTCCAACAAAGAGATCGAGGAGATGTTCTATGCGATCAAGGATGTCGGCTTTGATGAGGTAGTCGATCTTAGTCCCTATGAAGGAAGGATCCTTAAGGGCTATGAGGATATCGCCGCAAGCAGCAACACCCTTAAGATCGCATCCTTCTGTCCGGTAGTAAACAACCTGATCAAGGTAAACTATCAGACTTTGGAAGATAACCTGATCCCTTACCAGTATGCCAGCGAGATAGCTGCCAGGCAGGTCAGGGAACGTCTAAGTGATAAGGAAAACGTAGGTATCTTCCTTCTGGCGGAATGCGAAGCAAAACTAAGCCTGGCCAAGTATCCGTCAGGCGGCAACTATGAAGTTGATTACGCCGTTGCCATCGCTGATGCCTTACCGGTGATCAAGATGTGCAACAAGGAAAAGGTCAGGATGCCTTTAAACCTTTCATCCCATGGCTTAAGTCTGGCCAATGCCCAGACTCTGGAGAGAAAGGAAAATGTCCTGATCGCCGATGGCTTTGAAAAGATCAATTCCAGTCTGGAACTGGCGGAATTCGATCTGCTTGAGGATATCAACCTGATGATGTTGTATCCTTGCTTCAACGGCTGTATCGGTGGCCATCTGGTTTGGGGCAACAGCTTCCTTACCATGCGCAATTACCGCAAGCTTGATCTTTCCGATGAAGTCATGGATATCGATGAGGCACTGCTCTCTCATAGCTATGAACCGGAAGATGAAAATGAGATCACCGACTTTAAGGATCGTCTGAGATTCTTCAAGGTCGTCAATGAGGTCCTGGAGAAGCTGCCTGGTTATGACTGCAGCGCCTGTGGCCTACAGACCTGTAGGCGAATGGCGGAAGAGATCTGCGCCGGACATAAGACTTTGGAAGATTGCCGGATCCACCGGGCACTGGAGGTAAAAGGTGAAAGTAAGTGAATTGGTAAAACACGAAGAGTTTAAGTTAGTAAACCAGCTCTTTGACCGGGACATCGAAGGCTGCTATATCAGTGACCTGCTTAGCTGGGTCATGGGTAAGGGCCAAAGCGATGAAGCCTGGATCACCATCCAGGTCCACATCAATACTCTGGCTGTGGCCGTTCTTAAGGATTTCAGTTGTCTGATCTTCGCTGAGGGCGCCAAAGCCGACCAGGAAATGATCGATAAGGCCAATGAGGAAGGCATCAGCATCATCGAGTGCGAACTGCCTATCTACGAGACAGCCTTAAAGATAAAGGAACTAAATGGCTAAGATCTGTTATGATCTGCATATTCACAGTTGCCTGTCACCATGTGGCGATGACCTGATGTCACCCAACAATATCCTCAATATGGGTATGATCAAGGGTCTTGATTACATGGCGGTATGTGATCACAACTGTACTTTGCAACAGCCGGTTCTGGATGAAGTTGCGAAAACGATAGGGATGAAGATCCTCTATGGTATCGAAGCTGAATCCAAAGAAGAAGTCCATGTCCTTGGTATCTTCAATAATCTCAAGGACAATCAGGATTTCGGAAAATATGTCGATGATCATCTACCTGCGATCCCCAATGATGAGAATTATTTCGGTAAGCAGGAGATCAAGAATGATCAGGATGAGACCATCGCCACCTATCCGAAACTATTGCTTCAGTCACTGGATATCGGGATTGATGAACTGATCAGGATGATCCATCAGTATCGCGGTAAAGCGATCCTGGCTCATATCTATGACAAAGCCAACAGCATCACCCATCAGCTGGGCTTTATCCCGCCAAGTCTTGATTACGACGGGGTCGAAGTCAAAAACGATGAGCAGGCTAAACGTTACCATGATGAATATGGTAAGGACGTACTGATCTTCATCGACAGCGATGCTCACTATCTGACCGATATCAGTGAAGCGGTCAACGAAATGGAAGAGAAAGACTTTAAGGAGTTTTTCGGCTTATGGTAGAAGATTTAGCACAGGCCCTGCTGGAGATCATCATCAACAGCGTCAAGGCCAATGCCAAAAGGATCATCATTCTGTTTCAGAAAAGCAATCTGAATAACGAGATCGCCATGGAAGTCGAAGATGATGGCAAGGGAATGGATGAAGATTCCCTGAGCAAGGCAACCACTCCGTTTTATACGGAGAGGACCACCCGCAAGATCGGACTGGGACTGCCTTTCTTCAAAGGACTGGCCGAGATGTTAAACGGCACATTCGTCATAACATCTACGCCAAACATCGGCACGAAGGTAAGACTTACCGTGCAAAATGATCACATCGATCTGCCTAAACAGGGTGATTTGGGAGAGATGATGATGATCGCGATCGGCGCTGATCCGAGCGTCGATTACCAGTTTACCTATCGCAACAACGATCAGGAATTTATCTTCAAGACCGAAGAGGTCAAGGAGATCTTACAAACCGATAAGATCGATGATCCGGAAGTACTTATCTGGATCAGGGAATATATCGATCAGGAAATAGAGGGATTAAATCGGAGGTAATATGAAAAGCTTAGAAGATTTAAAAAGGATGCGCAGCGAAGTCCAGAAAAGGATGGAGATGCGCGAGACAGACAAGGATTACCGGGTAGTCGTAGGAATGGCAACCTGCGGAATCTCTGCCGGTGCCAGACCGGTTCTTAACAAGATGGTCGAGATCGCCAATGCTGAACATCTGCCATGTACAGTTTCTCAGACGGGCTGTATCGGCATGTGCAAGTATGAACCGATCGTAGAGGTCTACGACAAAAACAACGAGAAGACCACCTACATTTACGTAAATCCTGAGAAAGCGGAAAAGATCCTCAGGGAACACGTTGGAAAGGGACATGTCATCGATGAGTACACTATCAACAGTGTCAAAGATGAGCGTTTAGGGTAATCAAATATGGAAAGACTTAATGTATTAGTCTGTGCCGGTACCGGCTGTAGCTCCAGCAATTCCGCTAAAGTTTATGAACAGCTGGAAGAAAGCGTCAAGAAGGCCGGACTTACCGATGAAGTAAGACTTATCAAGACCGGCTGTTTCGGACTCTACCAGAGAGGACCGATCGTCGCTGTCTATCCGGACAAGGTTTTCTATTGCCACGTTACTCCTGAAGATGCTGATGAGATCGTTCAGGAACACTTCTATAAAGGCCGTCCGGTGACCCGTCTGGAACTGACCGATATCGATGCTGAGACCAAGGAGAAGATCTTTGATATCAGCAAGATCAAATTCTATGCCAAGCAGGAAAGGATCGCCTTACACAACTGCGGCATCATCAACCCGGAAGATATCGAAGAATATATCGCCAGAGATGGCTATATGGCTTTAGGCAAGGTACTGACCGAAATGAGCAGGGAACAGGTCATCGATGAGATGAAGAAATCCGGACTCAGAGGCCGTGGAGGCGGTGGCTTCCCGACCGGTGTCAAGTGGGAGTCAGCCTTCCGTCAGCCGGATGGACAGAAATATGTCATCTGTAACGCTGATGAGGGTGACCCGGGTGCCTTCATGGATCGTTCCATTCTGGAAGGTGATCCAAACTGCATCATCGAAGCCATGGAGATCGCCGGTTATGCCATCGGTGCTGACCATGGTTACATCTATGTCAGAGCGGAATATCCGATCGCCGTTCAAAGACTTAGGATCGCTATCAAACAGGCTAAGGAATACGGCCTGTTAGGAAATAATATCTTTGGAACCGGGTTCAACTTCGATGTCGAATTAAGACTCGGAGCCGGTGCCTTCGTCTGTGGTGAAGAGACTGCCTTAATGATGTCCATTGAAGGTAAAAGAGGTATGCCGGTAAACAAGCCACCATATCCTGCTGAAAAGGGTGTCTGGGGCAAGCCGACCATTATCAATAACGTTGAGACATTAGCCAATGTTCCACAGATCATCTTAAAGGGTGCCGACTGGTTCTCTTCGATCGGTACCGAAAAGAGCAAGGGTACCAAGGTCTTCGCCCTCGGTGGCAAGATCTCCAATACCGGCCTGGTCGAAGTTCCGATGGGAACTACTCTTAGAGAGATCATTTACGAGATCGGCGGCGGTTGTCCAAATGGTAAACAGTTCAAGGCTGTACAGACCGGTGGTCCATCCGGCGGCTGTCTGACTGAAAATGAGCTGGATACCCCGATCGATTACGATAGTCTGATCAAGCTGGGCTCAATGATGGGTTCCGGCGGTATGATCGTCATGGATGAAGATAACTGTATGGTCGACGTTGCCCGTTTCTATATGGAATTCATCGTCGACGAGTCCTGCGGTAAGTGTGCACCATGTAGGATCGGTACCAAGCGTCTGCTTGAGATGCTCAATAAGATCTGTAATGGTGAAGGAACCCTGGAACTGCTGGACGAGATGGAAGATCTCTGCTACAAGATCAAGGATACTGCCCTGTGCGGTCTTGGTCAGTCAGCACCTAACCCGATCCTTTCCACCTTACACATGTTCAGGGATGAATATGTTGCTCACGTTGTCGACAAAAAGTGTCCGGCTGGCGTATGTAAAGCACTGCTTAGCTACACCATCGATCCGGAAAAGTGCAAGAAGTGCAGCATGTGTTCACGCGCCTGCCCGGTCGGCGCCATCAGCGGCGTACCTGGCAAGGAACCGTTTGTTATCGATCCTGCGAAGTGTATCAAGTGCGGTACCTGTATGAATACCTGCCGCTTCGGAGCTATCAGCAGAAAGTAGAGGAGTAAAGGATGATTAACGTAAGAATCAATAATGTCAATGTAAGTGTCGAAGAAGGCACAACCATTCTCGATGCTGCCAGAGAAGCCGGATTCAATATCCCTACCCTCTGTTTCTTAAGAAATGTCAATGAATCAGGAGCCTGTCGTGTCTGTTTGGTCGAGATCAAGGGTGGCAGAAACCTGGTTCCGGCCTGCAACTACAAGTGCTATGACGGCTTGCAGGTCTATACCCACTCGGAAAGAGCGATCGCCGGAAGAAAGAATTCCGTCGAACTGATCCTTTCCAACCACAGCAAGAACTGTCTTAGCTGTGTCCGTAACCAGAATTGTGAACTTCAGACTCTGGCTGCTGATCTGGGTATTAGAGATGTCAAGTTTGAAGGCGATAAGACACCGGTTACCTTCGATAATCTTTCCAATGGTCTGGTAAGAGATACTTCCAAGTGTATCCTTTGCGGCCGCTGTATCGAGACCTGCAAGAAGGTGCAAGGTCTGGGAATCCTCGGCTTCGAAAACCGTGGCTTCATGACCAAGGTCGGTCCGGTCTTCGATAAGAGCCTTAGCCAGGTCAACTGCATGCAGTGCGGTCAGTGTATCAACGCTTGTCCGACCGGTGCTTTGACTGAGAAGGAAGCCATTCATGATGTACTGGCTGCTCTCGATGATCCAGAAAAGCATGTCATCGTCCAGACTGCGCCGGCGATCCGTGCCGCTCTTGGTGAAGAGTTCGGCATGCCGATGGGAAGCCGCGTTACCGGCAAGATGACTACTGCCTTAAAGAGAATGGGCTTTGATAAGGTCTACGATACCAACTTCGGTGCCGACCTGACCATCATGGAAGAGGGTTATGAATTCATCGACCGCTTCCAGAAGGGCGGAACCTTACCGATGATCACCTCCTGTTCACCAGGCTGGGTAAGATATCTGGAATTCCAGTATCCGGAACTGATCCCGCACCTTAGCTCTTGCAAGTCACCACACATGATGCTCGGTGCAATTGCTAAGTCATACTATGCCAAGAATAAGAATATCGATCCGAAGAACATCTATGTCGTATCGATCATGCCTTGTATCGCCAAGAAATCCGAGATCGTCAAACCGGAAAACAATACCGGCGAATATCCGGATGTCGATGCGGTACTGACTACCAGAGAACTGGCCAGAATGATCAAGACCTTCGGTATCGACTTCGCTCATCTGCCTGATAGCGAATTCGACCAGGATCTGATGGGCGAATATACCGGTGCCGGAGCCATCTTCGGTAATACCGGCGGCGTCATGGAAGCAGCCATCAGAACCGTTAAAGAAGTATTGGAAGGCAAGTCATTCCAAAATGTTGAATACCACGAAGTAAGAGGACTTCAGGGTGTCAAGGAAGCCAGCCTGGCTATCGCCGGAACCATCGTCAATGTTGCGGTAGCATCCGGTATGGCCAACGCCAAGCCGCTGCTTGATGAGATCAAGGAAGGCAAGTCCAAGTACCACTTCATTGAGATCATGGGCTGTCCGGGAGGATGCATCAACGGCGGTGGTCAGCCGATTGT
The DNA here is from genome assembly GCA_017512625.1 of Erysipelotrichaceae bacterium. The sequence continues at coordinate 2,952 of JAFWFB010000080.1, read as the reverse complement.
CAAGTCATACTTCAAGAACTTCAATGGCAACGAATATATCAGATTGAGAGCCAGAGCGCTCTACAGCGAAGATACCAGCCGCAAGATCCGTAAGTCACATGAGAATCCTCAGATCCAGGCCTTATACAAGAACTTCCTGGAGAAGCCGGGATCACATCTGGCTCACGAATTGCTGCACACTACCTATAGTGCTAAGGATCGTTTCGAGATCGAATAAATCTAAATTAAAGAGTCTTAGAAATAAGACTCTTTTTTATTAATTAAAATAATTAGTTACCTAAATATATTGACAGGGAAATCATACATGTTAAAATAATTAGGTACCTAAATAAAGGAGGTGGACAATTTGAACGATTCAGAATTAATGAATAAACTGATGGTCTTAAGTTCACTTTCCCGAAGAAGGAAAGATCATCACCATCCATCAAGAGGAAAGCACCGCTTGCTTAGAATGCTTAAGGAAAACGGTGAAGTTAATCCAAAACAACTGGCAGATAAGCTGCATATCCGACCTTCTTCTGTTAGTGAAGTGATCAACGAGTGTCTGGCTAAAGGTCTGATCACCAAGCAAAGGGACATCAATGACAGAAGAAAATCGATCATTGAGATCACTGAAGAAGGAAATGATTTTCTGAAAGAGATAACCAGAAGAAGAGATGATTCATCAGCAGCCTTCTTCAGCTGCCTTAGTGAGGAAGAAAAAGATCAGTTAAGCAACATCATGGATAAACTGATCGAGAATAATTTGAAAGGAGGTAAGGAAGATGAGAGAAGCAAGGAATAATTTTGAAGATCTGCAAGCTAAAAAACCGGAAAGCCTAAGCGATGTACCTCGCTATGTCCGTGAAGTCTTTTCGATGACTTTCACCAGACTGATCTATATCTTTAGCCTGGTTTGGGAAGCAAAACCAAGTTTATTGATCGCCATGGTCTTCAAGTCGGTATATGATGGTATCATGCCTTTGGTAGGTACCCTGATCAGTGCCAACCTTTTAGCTAAGATCGTCGAATCATTCAGCAGTGAAGTCGACCTGATCTTTCCTTTAGCTTTACAGTTTGGCTATATCTTTGTTAACAGTCTGATCAGCAGTATTTACTCGATCGTAAACAATCTCTCGGGAGAGATCGTTACCAATCATATTAAAAACAAGATCATGCGTAAGGCTAAGGAAGTCGATCTCGCATCCTTTGACAATCCGGACTTCTACGAAAGACTGGAAAATGCGAACAGGGAAGCGGGAAGCCGTCCGATCAGGATCATCGAACAGCTTTTCAGTCTCATTAGCCGCATCATCTCGATGGTATCTTATATTGCTGTGCTATATACCATTATCAAGCTGATGGACAAGAGTATTTATCTGTTTATGTTGATCTTTGTCGGCCTGTCTATCCTTTCGTCTGTAGTATCGTTCTATTTCAGAAGGATGAACTTCTTCTATTTAAGACGTAATTCCAAGGAAAGAAGACAACTTACCTATTACAGTGACCTGCTGGTCAACAAGGACGTCGTAAAAGAGATCAAACTCTTCAGTCTGGCAGACCTTTTCATTGGCCGTTATCAGGAAGTCTTCCATAAGTATTATGGCGGTATCAAAAATATCGTACTAAAGGAAGGAAGGGCCAACATCCTGATCTCGCTTTTAACAGCTATCCTTAATGCTTTCCTGTTTTACAAGATCGCAACCAATGTGCATCAGATCGCTGATTATTCGATCTATACCAGTGCTCTTAATGCGATATCGACCTGTGTTTCAGCCATTATCACTTCCAGTGCCTCGATCTATGAGGGATCACTGTTTATCGATAACCTGCGCCTTTTCATGAATGAAAAGATGGGCATCGTTCCTAAGACCGATAATCCGGTCATTCCGGAAAAAGGTATCAAGCATACCATCGAACTTAGAAATGTATCCTTCTCCTATCCGGGTTCTACCCGCAAGGTCATCAAGAATGTCAATCTGACCTTCGAGGCTGGCAAGATGTCGGTACTGGTCGGCTTAAATGGTGCCGGTAAGACTACCTTGATCAAACTGATCACCAGACTTTATGATCCTACCGAAGGTGAGATCCTTTTGGATGGCATCAATATCAACCAGTATGATGTCAAGGAGCTCTATTCCCTCTATGGCATCATCTTCCAGGACTTTGGTAAGTATGCATCAACTGTCAGGGAGAATATTGCTTATGGTCGTATCAATGAACCAATCGATCAGGAAAGGATCGAAAGGGCTGCTGAGAAAGTCGATGCAACTGAATTCATCTCCCAGTTAAAAGAAGGTTACGATACCAGCCTGACTAGATACTTTGAGACCAATGGTACCGAACTATCGATCGGTCAGTGGCAGAAGTTATCGGTTGCACGTGCTTTCTATTCCGATGCTGATATCCTGATCCTGGATGAGCCTACTGCTTCTTTGGACCCGATGGCTGAGCAAGAGATCTTCAATCAGTTTGAGGAACTGGGAAACAACAAGACGACCATCTTCGTCTCCCACCGTCTTTCCAGTGCTACGATCGCCGATCAGATCGTCGTATTAAAGGATGGCGAAGTAGTTGAACTGGGTAACCATCAGCAGCTGATGGATAAAGAAGGTGAATATTATCAGTTATTCACTACCCAGGCTAAGCGCTATCTCGATGAGGAAGACGAGCAATCATTAGAACCTGCATTTAATTGATACATTTACCCAAATATGTGTTATATTTATAACACATGGACGCTTAGCTCAGTTGGGAGAGTACTTCCTTGACGTGGAAGGGGTCATGGGTTCGAGTCCCCTAGCGTCCACCATGTTTGATTCAAAAATGCCTGTTAAAGGCATTTTTTTGTTTTATAAATGATGTGAGTCTAGACAAGAAATACAATGAAATATATTTGAAAAATACGGGTCAAACATGTAAATTTTACAGTCTTTCAAAAAAACTTATTTACATTATCAAATATACCTCTTT
>JAFWFB010000079.1 GCA_017512625.1 Erysipelotrichaceae bacterium | reverse complement strand
GCCAAAATGCGATGAGGTAGTAAGAGGAACCCTTAAAGCCTTAGGCTATGATGAAAATGACGTTGAGAAGCTGGAAACAGTAGAACACGAAAAATTCATCAAGACCTTCCAGAAAGTCGCTAAGGAAATGGGCGTCAGAGCTAATCTGGCTCCGCATAAGAACGAAGACTTCCCGGCTGATCCGCAAGTCGACGGTTTCAGTGAGTATGCCAAGAAGGTTCCGATGATCATCGGTAATGTCTTCTCCGAGGCCCGCTACAACTTCAAGGTCAACTATGACCGTGAAGATCTAAGCGATGAAGAAGTCATCAAGAGGATCGAAGAGAAATATGGCAAGGAAAAGACGCCAAGGATCATTGAGGTATTCAAGCGTTACTTCCCGGAAAAGAAGCTTTTCGATATCCTGTTCTATGAAAGCGCCGGACTGCGTGCCGGAAGCAAGGACATGTTTAACTGCCGCCGAAGGGATAACTGCAGCGCTCCGACCTACAGCTACATGTTTGCTCCGACTACCGGTATCAACGGCGGTTCAATGGCTACCCATAGCTATGAGATCCCGTTCTTCTTACACAATTGCGAACTGATCCCATCCAATTCACTGGAAGGTGATGCTACGGAAAAGGTTCAGTACCAGTGCAACGAGCGTTTCGCTAATTTCATGCGTTATGGCGATCCACAGATCCCTGGACAGGTCTATTGGCCGGCTATCACCAAGGATTGTGTACCTACCTTGATCATCGACGATGTTACCCGTGTTGAAGATAACTTCGATGATGAGCTCTGCGATCTGCTTAACAGCTAATACCATAAAGGCCCCCGCAAGGGCCTTTTTATTTGGGCAAGACTAAAGCGAAAATAAGGAGTAAAATATAAGTAACCAAACAATTGGAAAGGAATAATAATATGAGCTTTGAACATGGGCGCAGTACTACTGTGCAAACTGACAAAGGTCTGGTCAGAGGATTCAAAAAAGACGGTGTCTATTGTTTCTTTGGCTTAGACTATGCTTTTGCTAACCGTTATGAAGTTCCAAGAGAGTGTGAACCTTGGGAGGGCGTTAAAGAAGCGACCTGTTACGGTTACATTGCTCCTAAGGCCAACTATGGCTATTTAGGCAATCACATCAAGAACCCTTATCGCCATTGGCCGATGAGCGACCATTGCCAGAATCTTAATGTCTGGTCCCGCGACATTGAACCGGGAGCTAAGAAGCCGGTCTTCTTCTGGCTGCATGGCGGCGGATTCTCCAACGGATCATCGATCGAGCATCAGGCTTATGAAGGCTACAACCTGGCTAAGTATAACGATGTCTGTGTCGTAACCGTCAACCATCGTCTGAATGTCTTAGGTTATCTGGACTTAAGCAGCTTCGGTGAGAAATATGCCCGTTCCGGAAACTTAGGTCAGCTGGATATCATCGAAGCCTTAAAGTGGGTCAAGAGAAATATCGCAGCCTTTGGCGGCGATCCTGACAATGTTACCATCCTTGGTCAGTCCGGCGGCGGCGGCAAGGTCCAGACCATCATGAGCATGCCTGCAGCTGATGGCTTATACCATAAGGCTGTCATCATGTCTGGTGTCTTCTATCCAAACAACATCGGTCAGAAACAGGATCCGGAGATCGTCAGAAAGACTCTGGTCAATCTGGGTTATGGTCCGGATGAAGTTGAAAAACTGGAGACCGTCGATCATCAGAAATTCATCGCTGCCTACAACAAGGCTGTCAAGGATTCAGGATCTCGTGGAGGCTTATGCCCGGTAATCAATGAGGACATGCCTGGTGCTGCCATGGACGTCGGCTTCAGCGAGTATGCTAAGAAGGTCCCGATGATCATCGGTAATGTCTTCTCCGAGCTTCGCTACAACTTCAAGGTCAATTACGAACGCGAAGACCTAAGCGACGAAGAAGTAATCAAGAAGATCGAAGAGCGCTTTGGTGCTGATAAGACCCCAAGGATCATCGAACTGTTCAGACGCTACTTCCCTGAGAAGAAACTGTATGACATCCTCTATTACGAGTATGGCGGACTTAGAGCCGGATCGGTTGCCCTGATCGAGAGAAGAATGAAGGATAACTGCAGTGCTCCAACCTATACCTACATGTTTGCACCAACTACCGGAATCAATGGCGGATCGATGGCTACTCATAGCTACGAGATCCCGTTCTTCTTCCATAACTGCGAACTGATCCCATCTAACTCACTGGAAGGTGATGCTACCGAAAAGGTTCAGTACCAGTGCAACGAGCGTTTCGCTAACTTCTTGCGCTATGGCAATCCGCAGCTGCCTGGACAGGTAGAGTGGCCGGCATGTACCCCTGGTCATAAGCCGACGCTGATCATCGACGACGTTACCCGTGTCGAAGATAACTTCGATGATGAACTCTGCAAGCTTTTAAAGGGTGAATAATCAAACTTCTAAAAGACCTCCATGGAGGTCTTTTTTATTGCTTTGCTGTTTTAAGTTTTTTATGTACCGCTTAAGGATTAAATAGTAAAATAAAGGTAACAAATAAAAAAATAAGAAAGGAAATAATTAAATGAACTTTGAACATGGACGCAGTACTACTGTGAAAACCGACAAAGGTCTGGTAAGAGGCTTCAAGAATGATGGAACTTACTGTTTCTTCGGTTTGGATTACGCGTATGCTGATCGTTACGAAGTACCTAGAGAGTGCGAACCTTGGGAAGGTGTCAAGGAAGCAACCTGCTACGACTACATCGCTCCTAAGCAAAACTATGGTTATTTAGGCAACCACATCAAGAATCCATACCGTCATTGGCCGATGAGCGACCACTGTCAGAATCTCAATGTCTGGACTAAAGACCTGGATCCGAATGCTAAAAAGCCGGTCATCTTCTGGATGCACGGCGGTGGCTTCTCCAATGGTTCATCCATTGAGCATCAGGGCTATGAAGGCTTTAACTTAGCCAAGAATTGTGACCTTTGTGTCGTTACGGTCAATCACCGTCTTAACGTTTTAGGTTACCTCGACTTAAGCAGCTTCGGTGAGAAGTATGCCCGTACCGGCAACCTCGGACAGCTCGACTTAGTCGAAGCCTTAAGATGGGTCAAGAGAAACATCGCTAACTTCGGCGGTGACCCTAACAACGTAACCATCATGGGTCAGTCCGGCGGCGGCGGCAAGGTCCAGACTTTAATGGGCATGCCTGCAGCTGACGGCTTGTACCACAAGGCCATCATCATGTCCGGAACTACCGATCCTAGCATGCTTGACGCCGGTAAACTCGACGAGACCGTAAGAGATACCCTGGTCGAACTGGGATATGGACCGGATGAGATCGAGAAGCTGGAAACAGAACCGCATGAAAGATTCATGAAAGCCTTCGACAAGGCCGGCAAGGCTCACAAGGCTTCCGGAATGTCCCTTGCTCCGCATAGAGACGCTGACTTCCCTGGCGATCCGATGCTGGTAGGCTTCAGTGAGTATGCCAAGACCGTTCCACTGATCATCGGCGGTACCTTCTCTGAATTCCGCTACAACTTCAAGGTCAACTATGACCGTGAAGATCTGAGTGATGAAGAAGTTATGAAGCGCATCGAAGAAAGATATGGTGCTGATAAGGCTCCACGTCTGGTCGAGATCTTCCGCAAGGTCTTCCCGGAAAAGAAATTATTCGACCTGCTTTACTACGAGCCAGGCGTCTTCCGTTCCGGAACCAAGTCTTTGATCAAGGCCCGTCTGCGTGATAAGTGCAGCGCTCCGACTTATAACTACATGTTTGCACCAACTACCGGCATCGACGGTGGATCGATGGCTACCCACAGTTATGAGATCCCATTCTTCCTGCACAACACCTGCATCATTCCTTCTAACTCCTTAGAAGGCGATGCTACTGAGAGAGTTGAATTCCAGTGCTCTGAAAGAGTTGCTAACTTCGCAAGATACGGCTCACCTCAGATCCCTGGTGAAGTAGAGTGGCCTGCCTGTACCGAAGATTGCACCCCTACCCTGATCATCGATGATAAGACCAGAGTCGAGTGCAACTACGATGATGAATTCGCTGAGCTGGTCAAGGATTCGCTCAGACCGATGCCATTCTAATCAATGACTAAAAAGCCTCCGAAAGGAGGCTTTTTTAATACCTGAAACATTTGACAGAGGTAATCAAGTAATGTATTATAATAAAGCAATACCATAGGTACCAATCCCTCCAAGTTTGTCTTATTCCCCGTCCCGGCCGCTGTTTGGGCCATCGTCCGACAGCACGCGGATGCGGCGCCCCGGGGAAGGAGTAATTCTAT
>JAFWFB010000078.1 GCA_017512625.1 Erysipelotrichaceae bacterium | reverse complement strand
GGAAGATGCGCCGATGGAAGTACATTTGATCTTGCTGGGTGCTGGCATTGTATTGCTTGAAGGCATTCGATTGGCAGCGGTTAAGGAAGGCAGATATTTTTTAAGCGCAGCGCCGTTGAATCTATCCGGGGCGGATGGCTCTCCGTGCAGAGCTTTTTTGATCGCTGACGATAGATAAATTCCCATTTGTAGGGAAGTTCATTGAAGTATACAAAAAGCACTTCGTAAAGAAGTGCTTTTTATTTTAGAACAACATATCGGTATAGGTAGGAAGTTTATAGACATCCTTATCAGCTATCGTTTCAAATTGATCGACATAGCTGCGAAGTTCTTCCGTCAGTGGTACGATATCATTTCGCATAGCTAGCGCTGATTTAAGACGTTCATCATTCTTACAGATCGAGGAAGATTTCTTTTAGATCTTTTCTATGACATCTCCGATATCTTCAAGCAGTTTATTCAAGGTCTCAATACGTTTTCTGATAAAGTTGTTTTCAACCTTTACCGCTTCATAATTAGTCAGTTCCCTGACGATGCTTGGAACGATGTTCTGGTTGACGATATTAAGCAGGGTATTGGTCTCGATCGTTACCGTATTGATATACTGATTGATCAGTACCAGCTGTCTGGCTGCTACTTCCTTTTCGGTATAGATCGAATATTTCTTAAACAGATCGATATGCTTTTGGTCGTTGTAATGAGCAATGGCCTTGATCGCACAGTCGAAGTTAGGCAGACCGCGCTTTTCGGCTTCTTCTACCCACTGCTTGCCATAACCGTCACCATTGAACAGGATCCTTTGGTGATTGGTAAAGTTTTCCTTGATGACTTTCTTGATCTCCGAACTCTTGTCCTTGGCTTTGACTGTTTCCAGGCGTTGGTTAAGTTCATCGAAGACTTCAGAAAGGATCAGATTAAGAAACAGATTGACGGTCGAAGCGGAGTCACTGGAACCGAGCATCCTGAATTCGAATTTATTGCCTGTAAAGGCAACCGGAGAGGTACGGTTGCGGTCGGTATTATCCTTAGGCAGATTGACGATGCCGTTGATCTGATTGACCAGTTCCGTATCATCCAGACTAAAATCGCCTTCCTTGATGATCTTCTCGACAGCTTCTTCGATGTTGGATCCTAAGAAGATGGAGACGATCGCCGGTGGAGCCTCGGTCTGACCAAGACGCTGGTCATTTCCGGTATTGGCAGTAGAAAGCCTTAAGAGCTCCGGATATTTATCCACTGCTTTGACAAACAAGGAGATGAATAACAAAAACCTTAACTGGTCTTTCCTGGTCTTTCCCGCATCGAACAGATTAATTCCGGTATCGGTACTAAGGGAATAGTTGTTGTGCTTTCCGGAGCCGTTGATGCCCCTGAATGGCTTTTCGTGAAGCAGACAAACGAAGCGGTGCTTATGGGCGACTCTTTTAAGGATATCCATGATGACCAGGTTCTGATCAACGGACATATTCTGCTCGCAAAAGATCGGCGCCAGTTCAAACTGACCCGGAGCAACTTCATTATGTTCAGTCTTGACGTAGATGCCAAGCTTCCAAAGCTGCTGGTCAACATCATTCATAAAAGCGATGACCCGGGAAGGGATAGCACCGAAATAGTGATCGCTTAATTCCTGACGCTTGGCCGGATAAGCTCCGAAAAGGGTACGTCCGCTAAGGATCATATCTTCTCTTTGCTTATAAAGATCACGGTCAATCAAAAAGAACTCCTGCTCCAGGCCGATACTTGGATAGACACGCTTTACATCCTCGTAGCCGAGCAAGTGTAAAAGCGTGCAGGCTTTCTCATTGAGCAGGGATATCGATTTTAAAAGCGGACCTTTCTTGTCCAGGAATTCTCCGTTATAGGAAGCATAGACACTTGGGATGCATAAGACCTTGTCCCTGATAAAGGCATAGGAAGTATAGTCCCAATAGGTATAGCCACGGGCCTCAAAGGTCGAGCGCAAACCGCCGGAAGGAAAAGACGATCCGTCAGTTTCGCCCTTTACCAGTGATTTCCCGGAAAATTTCAAAATCGGATTATTGTTGGTATCTTTATCGATAAAAGCTTCGTGCTTTTCGGCTGTAGAACCGGTAAGTGGCTGAAACCAGTGGCAGTAATGGGTGCAACCCTTTTCGATCGCCCAATCCTTCATCGCTTCTGCGATGATATTGGCGTCAGCCATATCCAGGGCACCCTGGTCGTTAAGCAGAGAGAGCCACTTGTTGTAGATCTTTTCCGGCAATCTCTCCTGCATTAAAGACTTGCCAAATACCAAAGAGCCGAACTCATAGTTCAGTAATTCATCTTTCATATTCTACTCCTGTGTCTTTGCATGACCAGTATGCGAATTATCTATTCTTTAATTATTCAACAGTAACTACTTTAGCCAGATTTCTTGGCTTATCGACATCATAACCCTTATCGATAGTCAGATAGTAGGCAAGCAGCTGTAAAAGGACGACTTCTTCAAAGACCATGAAGTCATCATTAAGATCAGGCAGCGGATAAACGACGAGCTCGTTGTCTTCCAGCTTATCGACCAGGCTTTCCTTAACGAAAGCATAGATCTTGCCACCACGGGACTTGACTTCCTTGATGTTAGATAATTGCTTAAGCAGTAATTCCTCTTGGGTGATACCTGCCAGTACAGGCAGATCTTTTTCGACCAAAGCGATCGTTCCATGCTTCAGTTCGCCAGAGGCAAAAGCTTCAGCGTGGATGTAGGAGATCTCCTTGATCTTTAAGGCACCTTCCATCAGTGCCAGGTAATCCAGTCCTCTACCGATCATGAACAGGTCATGGGTAGATACCAGTTCTCTGGAGAGTAAGTGATAATCATTTCTTACAGCCAGAACTTTTTCAATACCTTCAGGAACTTTGACCAGATCAGCGATGAATTTCTTGACCTCTTCCTCGCTGCAGGTCTTTCTTACCATGGCCATCTTGGCAGTCAGAAGGCTGATGGCAGCCAACTGCGAAGTATAGGCCTTGGTGCTGGCAACAGCGATCTCCGGTCCTGAATAAGTGTATAAACTATGATCGGCACTACGTGAGATCGATGAATTCTTGACGTTTAAGATAGCTAAGGTCTTGACGCCATATTCCTTGCATTCATCGAAGGCTCTAAGGGTATCGATGGTCTCACCGGATTGGGAGATGGCCATGACCAGAGTCTTGCCATCGATCAGGTGAGCAGCATTTGCGTATTCGGAGGCCAGAACGACATCGGTGTGCAGCTTAGCATACTTTTCGAAGTGATGCTTGGCGACCAGTCCCGCATGGTAGGAAGTACCACAGGCAATGATCACCGCCTGGTTAAGATCTTCGAAGAATTCATCAGGGATCTCATCCTTGGTGAAATCAGGAAGTCCATTGACGATACGATCTTCAAGAGTAGCTCTGATAGCCTTTGGCTCTTCGTGGATCTCTTTTTCCATGTAGAACGGATAACCGCCCTTGGATGCATTTTCGATTTCCCAGTCGAACTCGTAGTATTCCGGTTTAACAGCATTGCCTTCCAGATCGGTCATGTATAAACCGTCTTTATCAGCTTTCATGACGACCATTTCCGGTAAAACGAAGAATTTATCCGAGAACTTGGAAAGCGGTACGAGGTCGGAGGCAAAAGCAGCCTGACCATTGCTATAGGTACCGACGATCGGGGAGACCTTACGGATGCAGTATAATTCTTCCGGACGATCCTTGAACATGATGCCCAAAGCAAAAGTTCCCTTTAATTCAGAGACTGTCTTCTTGATTGCTTCAAACGGATCGTTTGTATAGTAGTGATCCAAAACAGCAGCGATAACTTCTGTATCAGTCTGAGACTGCAGCTTGTCAGCCAGTCCGTATGTATTGATCAGTTCTTTATAGTTTTCGATTATTCCGTTATGTACGATGGTAACATTACCGAATTTATGAGGGTGAGCATTGGTGTAGTTTACTTCACCATGAGTGGCCCAACGGGTATGACCCAGACCGATCTTGGCGCCATAATTGTCTTCGCCAACCAGATCGACCAGATCGGAAACCATACCGGCACATTTGATGATAGTGCTCTCGTTTCCACGATTAAAAACAACACCGGCACTGTCGTAACCACGATATTCCAGCAGCTTCAGGCTTTCAACCAGAACGCTGACGGCATTGTCGTTACCAACGTAACCAATAATTCCACACATATTATTTATTTCTCAACTTTCTATTATTAATGTAAATTGTTTAATCCTAAGTATTCCATCGGCACATATTTGTTTTGAGGTTACCCTCATATTTGATGTGCCGTCCGCATTGGACATGCGTAAGGGCGTCCGCCGAATTTTCGATGACCCTTATCCTCGTTAACCTAAAAAAGGTGCATGGCGCTAGAAGAGAAATTCTGCATACTGATCATGTCAAAGAACACATAACTATTATATCTCATCCTAAGACAAAAAGAAAAGGGGACGGCTTTCGTCCCCTTTTAGGCTTGTTTTATTTACTTTTCAAAGGTCTCGGCTACGGTTTCCAGCAGATCTCTGATTGGCAGGTGCTGCGGGCAGATGCTTTCACACTGACCGCACTTGATGCACTCAGAAGCCTTGGCTCTGTCAGTAGTAGCTACACGGTAATAGCTGGCAGCATTCCAGGCCTGGGAGAGTTCCTTGTTGTTATAGCAGGTAAACAGCTGCGGGATATTGATCTGCATCGGGCAGCCTTCTGTACAATAGCTGCATCCGGTACATGGGATCAGCTTCTTGGAATTGAAGATATCAACGACTTTGGCAATGGCAGCCTGTTCCTCTTCGTTAAGCGGAACGAAATTCTGCATGTAGGATGAGTTATCATCCATCTGCTCTAAGGAGCTCATTCCGGATAATACCATCATGACGCCTTCGCATCCGGCAGCAAACCTTACCGCATAGCTGGCAACTGATCCGTTGTTAAGATCCATCAGGACTTTGGTAGCTTCTTCAGGCAGATTGACTAAGGTTCCGCCCTTTACCGGTTCCATGATGATTGCTGGCTTGTTGTGCTTTCTTATAACTTCCAGACAGCGACGGGACTGGATGGCCAGGTTATCATAATCCAGATAGTTTAACTGGATCTGGACAACTTCCACTTCCGGATAGTCAGTCAGGATCTGTTCCAGTAATTCCGGAGAATCATGGAAGGAGATACCGACATGTCTTACCAGACCTTCCTTCTTCAGATCAAACGCAGTTTCATAAGCTCTGCAGGCTTTGTACTTAGGATAGTTGGAAGCATTCTGGGAATGCATCAGGAAGAAATCGAAGTAATCGACACCACAGGCTTCAAGCTGCTGCTTGAAAAGCGGGCGGATGTCTTCTTCACGATTGAAGAAATTCTGGGACAGTTTATCTGTCAGGATGTAGGCTTCTCTTGGGTATCTGCTGGTCAGACATTCCCTGATGGCTGTTTCACTCTGTCCGCCGATGTAACCATGAGCGGTATCGAAATAGTTAAAGCCTCTTTCCAGAAACATGTCGACCATCTGCTTGGTCTGTTCGATATCGACCTTATCGCCGATCATAGGCAGACGCATGCATCCGAATCCGAAATTCTTTTTAATCTTATCCATATAACTCCTTTACCTGGTCATCTAAAATGACCTGTTAAGACCATTATAACGCTACAATGGCGTCTATTATGCACATTATTATTTTTGCTTAAAAGCATTTTTTGTTACCTCAAACTAACTAAGCAGTTTGTTATCTGGAGACCTTTAGTATATAATGTACACATGAATTACCAAATTACCTGTTGTTCGACCATCGATATGGACGAAAGTTTTATCCACGACAATCACCTGTTGTATACACCATTCCACTTTACTATGGATGATCAGGAATTTACCGACGATCTCGGGGCTTCCTATCCAGCTTCCAGATTCTTTGAAGATGTTATCAAAGCCGACAAGGTCAGCACTTCGCAGGTCAGTGTCGGTCAGTATGTCCGCTTCTTTGAGCCGATCCTCAAGGAAGGAAAAGATGTTTTGCATATTACCTTAAGTTCCGGAATCAGTGGAACCTACAACAGTGCTGTTTTAGCAGCCTCCGACCTTAACTTCCGCTACGAAAACAAGGTCCATGTGATCGATTCCCTGGCAGCCAGCGGCGGTTATGGCCTGCTGGTAAAACTGGCAGTTGATAACCAGAATAAGGGTATGTCCATCGAAGAAAACTTCGAATATCTGCAAGAGCACAAGCTCAATGTCAACCACCTGTTCTATACCATGGATCTGACAATGCTCATCAAGGGTGGTAGGGTATCGGCAGCCGCCGGAAACTTTGCCAACGCACTAAATATCTGTCCGTTCATGTATGTCGATAAGATCGGCAAGCTCGAGGTCCGCAAGAAATGCATGGGCAAGCGCAGAGCCATGATGGAAGCCATCAAGACCATGCTTGCTACCGCAGATAATGGTGCTGAATATGACGGCTATGTCTACATCACCAATAGCAATTGCCTGGGTGATGCTACTGCCTTAAAGGATGAGATCCTCAAGCATTTCAAGAATGTCAAAGATGTCAAGATCACTTCGATCGGTGCCGTCATCGGTTCCCATACCGGTCCGGGTACCGTCGCTCTCTTCTTTACCGGCGCTAAACGTATCGACTGATAATAAAAAGATCTTCTTTCGAAGATCTTTTATTTTTCTATTTCTTTCTAAAGGACAGGATGATCCCCAGGATCGAGCCAAGCAGGATGAATGGTGAGATCCTGACAAAGATCCAGATAAAGGCGTGGACAAAGGTTCCGGCGACCGCGGTTTCCGGATCATTGAAATCCCAGCTGGTCCAGATATTATCGTATTTGGCTATTATAAGCAGTACCAATACGGTAACGATCGCCATGACAGCTAGGATGACCCGGATCATCGTTCTTTTGGCTTCATTCTTTCGGGCAAGTTGCAGATTGATGATCTCCAGCTTTTCCGAGATCGCTCTAAGATCATCGGCCTGCGGTTGATCGACCTTCTCACCCAAAAGGGTAGCGACCGGAACTTCAAATACTTCTGCAAGCGCGATGAGCAGTTCCGAGTCAGGGACGGACAGACCGTTTTCCCATTTGGAAACCGTCTGTCTTACGACATTCAACTTTGTTGCCAGTTCTTCCTGGGAAAGACCCTTGGCTTTTCTTAAGGTTTTAATATTTTCGTTTAACATAAAGGTATCTCCTTCATCGTTAATCTAAAACCAAACAAGCATTGCTACAAGCAATGCATTTTAACATTGCTCTAAATCTTCCAGCCATTGCTTCGACTGATCACGGTCTTTAAAGATAATGGCCCTTTTATTGGGATATTTTTCCATCAGCTGGTAGATGATCGGCCGGTTTTTGGCCTCGTAATTGTTTATTAACTCTACCAGCTCCGGATCAAGCTTATCTTCGATCCAGGGGATATCCCCGCGCTTTTTACCGATCCTTTCGCTGATACCGGAAAGACAGGTCTTCTTATCGTAATCCAGAAAGATCACCGTGTCACAGGCTTTGAATCTAACCTCGTAGGTCCGGCTGTAATCGCCATCGATGATCCACTTTTCTCCCTGCAATATTTCCGCCAGTTTCCGATCGAACTGCTCCCTGGTAATGTGGGTCTTATCTTCTTTCCACCAGATATTGTCCAGATGGATCAAAGGCAGACCTAAAAGATCGTGCAGCTTACGGGAGAAAGTACTCTTCCCGCTGCCCGAAGGTCCCAGGATGATGATGCGTTTTCCGATATTTGAATCTTTCATGTGATTATTTGCTTATGATCTCTTTGACCTTTTCCATCAGCTCTTGTTCGCTCTCATAGCTAAAGACATGGAAGTATTCGTTTCCCGAAAGCATTGAGGAAAGGTGAATATCAGAGGGTACCCGATGGAAGATATAGACCGGTTTATGATGTGCTTCCGCGTAACCCAGCTCATAACCCACACCAAGGGAAGGAGTCGAACATTCAGCGATCACCAGATCGCTTTCATCCAGCCAGGCCATATCCTGCTTATAGGTAGCGATCTCATCTTCGATCGTCCGGTTTTTTATCGAATAATCTGGATTACCGACATGCTCAGTCAAAACGATATCTGTTTCCTGCATCATCTT
>JAFWFB010000077.1 GCA_017512625.1 Erysipelotrichaceae bacterium | reverse complement strand
GTTACAGGAATGGCCTGGACACAGGTGGGAGGAGATACTCTTTCCATAGAGACTCAGGCGGTGCCCGGAACAGGAAAGATACAGCTCACGGGACAGCTCGGCGACGTAATGCAGGAATCTGCCCAGGCTGCGATAACTTACATAAGATCCATCGCAGAATCCTATGGTATAGAAAAAGATTTCTACAAGACCTGTGATATACATGTTCACGTTCCCGAAGGCGCTGTACCCAAGGACGGACCTTCAGCCGGAGTTACCATTACGACTGCTATCGTCAGTGCGATTACCGGACGCAAGGTCGATAAGAACGTTGCGATGACCGGTGAAGTTACCCTTCGTGGCAACGTGCTTCCGATCGGTGGACTCAAGGAGAAATCGCTGGCAGCTCATCGCTCAGGCATCAAGACCATTCTGTTCCCGAAAGAGAACGTCAAGGATCTTGATGAAGTGCCAAAGACTGTCAAGGACAACGTTGAATTCATTCCGGTTGAAAACGTTAAGGAAGTCATCGAGCGCGCATTATTGAAATGATAACCTTTGTTAAATCAGCAAAGTATCAGGATAGTTATCCGAAAGAATTGAATAAACAGGTGGTCGTTGTCGGTCGTTCCAACGCCGGCAAGTCATCTTTTATCAATTCTTTTTTTCAGTCTAAAGTAGCCCATACCGGAAAGAAGCCGGGCAAGACCAGTCTGATCAATTTCTTTGATGTCGATAATTCCTATTATTTGGTCGATCTACCCGGATATGGCTATGCGAATGTAAGCAAGGCGATGCTGGTGGAATTTGGCAAGATGATGGAAGCCTATTTCAAGGATAATAACGATTTGAAGCTGATGCTGTTTATCATGGATATCAGAAGGGTACCTAATCAGGATGATCTGCTGATGCTTAGATATGCCATTGATCTGGGTATTCCGTATCTGATCATTGCCAACAAGGCGGATAAGCTCAATCAGCGTGAAATAAGCAAGAATCTTAAGGTCATCGCTGAAACTCTTGAGGTGGATAAAGAGATCGTCATTCCTTATTCCAGTTTGAAGAATAATTACCGCAATTATGCTTTAAATATTTATAAAAAGTATATCTGATTATGATAAAATCATTTCATAGGTAATGATTAGAAGGGTTGGGAACCAAGTCTTTCAGAGAGGTTTAGTATTGGTGCGATAAACCAGATGAAGTCCCGATTGTAGTCTATGAACCCTGCAGGTGAAATCAAGTAAGTTGCAGCGTAGTTATGCGTTAAATAATATGAAGATATAAATTAAGGTGGTACCGCGTTTAACGCCCTTGGTATCACTTTTTTATTGAGGAGGTCTATCTTATGCTCGATCAAAAATATGATCACAAAAAAGTCGAAGAAGACAAATATCAGACTTGGATCGAAAAAGGCTATTTTACGGCCGGTGATCTGTCCAAAAAACCTTACTGTATCGTCATTCCGCCACCGAATGTAACCGGCAAGTTACATCTTGGTCATGCGATGGATAATACCTTACAGGACCTTTTAGCCAGATATCACCGACTTCTTGGCTATGATGTCTTGTGGTTACCGGGCATGGACCATGCGGGTATCGCAACCCAGGCCAAGGTCGATGAAAGACTTAATAAGCAGGGTATCTCCCGCTATGACTTAGGAAGAGAAAAATTCCTGGAAAAAGCCTGGGAGTGGAAGAATGAGTATGCCGGATATATCCGCAGCCAATGGGCGATCTTAGGCAATAGTACCGACTATACCCGTGAACGCTTTACCCTTGATGAAGGCTTGAGCAGAGCAGTCCGTCAGATTTTTGTTGACTACTATAAAGACGGACTCATCTATCAGGGCAAAAGGATCATCAACTGGGATCCGCAAGCCAAAACAGCCCTTTCTAACATCGAAGTAATCTATAAGGAAGTAAATGCCAAGATGTATTACTTCAAATACCCGGTAGTTGATTGTGACGATGCGATCACAGTTGCTACCACCAGACCGGAAACGATGTTTGGCGATGTTTGTGTTGTCGTCAATCCTAAGGATGAACGCTACAAGGATTATGTCGGCAAGCATGTCATCAATCCGGCAAACGGCGAAAAACTGCCTATCATTACCGATGATTATATCGATATCGAATTTGGTACCGGTGCCATGAAGTGTACCCCAGCCCATGATCCTAACGACTATCAGATCGCCTTAAGACACCATCTGGAGATGCCGATCTGTATGAACGAAGATGCTACCATGAATGAATTGGCCGGCAAGTATCAGGGAATGGATCGCTTTGAGTGCCGCAAGGCTCTGGTTGAAGATATCAAAAAGCAGGGTCTGTTTATCAAGGCTGATGACATCGTTCATAATGTCGGTTTCTCTGAAAGGACCGATTGCATGGTCGAGCCTTATCTTTCCAATCAGTGGTTTGTCAAGATGAAACCGCTGGCTGAAGAAGTCCTAAAGGCTCAGGATGATCCTGATACCAAGATCAATTTCTATCCTTCCCGTTTCGAGAATACCTTCCGTCAATGGCTGGAGAATATCGAAGACTGGTGCATTTCCCGTCAGCTTTGGTGGGGACACAGGATCCCGGTATTCTACAACAAGCAGACCGGTGATGTTTATTGTGAATACGAAGATCCTAAGGATATCGAAAACTACTATCAGGATGAAGATGTCCTTGATACCTGGTTTAGCAGTGCCTTATGGCCATTTAGTACCTTAGGCTGGCCGGATGAGACTGAAGATCTTAAACGTTATTTCCCCAATGCCTGCATGGTCACCGGTTATGACATCATCTTCTTCTGGGTAGCCCGTATGGCTTTCAGCGCCAGATATACGCTAAACAACTATCCGTTTAAGGATTGTCTGATCCACGGTCTGATCCGTGATGAGCAGGGACGCAAGATGAGCAAGTCTCTTGGCAATGGTATCGATCCGATCGATCTGGCCAATGAATATGGAACCGACTCACTGCGCTTCTTCCTGTCGACCAACAGTACACCAGGACTGGACATGAACTTCAGCAATGAGAAGATGAAAGCCAGCTGGAATTTCATCAACAAGCTTTGGAATGCGGCAAGATATGTCCTTTCCAACATGGATGAGGGATATACCTATCAAAAGCCGGATAAGCTTTCACTTACCGATAGCTGGATCATCGGCAAGCTTGATAAGACCATCAAGCAGGTTACCAGAAATCTGGATAAGTATGAATTCGCACTGGCCGGAAACGAGATTTCGACCTTTGTCTGGGATGATTTCTGCTCCAACTTCATTGAATTCTCCAAGGCATCGCTTAACAGTGAAGATCCACAAGTCAAGCATAATTGCCTGAATACACTGGTCTATGTCCTTGATGCGATCATCAGGATGCTTCATCCGTTCATTCCGTTTGTTACCGAAGAGATCTATCAGGAGATCCATGGTTCTGATACTTCCATCAACCAGGCAAGCTGGCCATGTGTTGATGTAGCCTTTGCGCCTGAAGCCATCAGCGATATCGATACTCTGATCGAGATCATCAAGACGGTAAGAGAGCTTAAGCAGGAAAACAATCTCAAACCTTCCAAGGAATTAAAGTGTCAGATCAGCTCGGATATCGAATTTAACGATAATCTGAAAGACATCCTGTACAAGATGTGCAAGATCACCATGGTCGAAAGCATCGATGATGAGACGATCGTCAGAACCTTCAATGGCGGTTCGATCTCCTTTGTCATGTCCGAGATCATCGACAAGGAAGCTGAGATCAAGAAGCTGGAGGCCGAGATCAAGAGACTGCAGTCGGAGATCGATCGTTCCAACCGGATTTTAAGTAATCCTGGATTCATATCCAAAGCTGGTAATGATAAAATAGAAGCAGAAAGAGACAAGCTGAATAATTACCAGAATCAGTACGACACGATCCTTTCCAAATTACAGGAACTTAAATAGATATGAAAAAAGAAAACAGAAACCGTATCATTGGTGCCATCGTCGGCGGTAGCCTCGTTTCAGCAACAGGCTATGCCATCATGTCCAAGCTTC
>JAFWFB010000076.1 GCA_017512625.1 Erysipelotrichaceae bacterium | reverse complement strand
GATCATGTTTTGAATCAAAGGCTGATTCGATCTCATCAAGGCTGACATAATCAGGCTCGATCTGATAATCATCCTGCAAGTCCAGGTAAACATTGGAAAAGGTATCGTAAGTAACCGTATCAAATACCGGCCTATCGATCGGTCTATAGTAGCATGAGCAAAGGATCGCTAAGGCTATAAAACAGGTCAACAGCTTACGCATTAAGTCTCTTTTCCTCTATTTCTTTTACCAGCAGATCAACGCATTCATCAACATTGAGATCACTTTGATCCTTGCTGCCGAAGCGACGCATGTTGACCATGTTGTTAGCTACTTCGTTATCACCGACGATCAGTTCGACCGGAACTTTTCTGGTCTGAGCTTCTCTGACGCGATAGCCAAGTTTTTCATTACGGTCATCAACAACGACTCTGATGCCTTTAGCCTTAAGTTTCTCACTGATGCTATAAGCATAGTCAGAATGAGTTTCCGGATGGATCGGGATGATCGTTACCTGCTTAGGAGCCAGCCATAATGGAAAGGCACCCTTGCTTTCTTCGATCAGATAGGCAGTGAAACGGTCAAATGTTCCAAAGATTGCTCTATGTAAGACGACCGGAACCTGTTTCTCACCATTTGAATCGATATAGTTGAGTTCAAATCTTCTAGGAAGCAGGAAGTCCAGCTGACAAGTCGATAAGGTAACTTCCGGACCAACGGCCGGTTTTACTTCAACGTCAAGCTTAGGACCATAGAAGGCAGCTTCACCGACGGCTTCAAAGTATTCGATGTTAAGGGAATTAAGAACTTCACGCAGCTTGCTTTCAGCTTCATTCCACATCTGATCGTCGTCGAAGTATTTCTTCTTGTCTTCCGGATCTCTTAAGGAAAGACGGAACTTGTAATCCTTGATACCAAAGTCACGGTAGACATCCAGGATCAGGGTTACGACCTTGCGGAATTCTTCAGCGATCTGATCAGGACGGACAAACAGATGGGCGTCATTCTGACACATGCATCTGACTCTTTCAAGACCTTTGACCGCACCGGAAGCTTCATATCTGAAATCGGTAGCAAACTCACCGATTCTGACAGGCAGATCACGATATGAATGCAGTTTATTCTTATAGATCAACATGTGATGAGGACAGTTCATCGGTCTTAAGACATACTGCTCGTTATCGACAGCCATGACCGGGAACATGTTTTCCTTGTAATGATCCCAATGGCCTGAAGTCTTATAAAGATCAACGGTACCGACACATGGAGTATAGACATGTTCATATCCCATTTTCTGCTCTTTTTCATAGATGTAGTTTTCCAACTGCTTACGAATGATGGCACCGTTAGGAAGCCACATCGGCATGCCTGCGCCAACCAACTGATGAGTCATGAACAGCTCCTGTTCTTTTCCGATCTTACGGTGATCACGCTGCTTGGCTTCTTCAAGTTCATTTAGATAGGCATCCAGATCTTCCTGATTGTAGAAAGCAACACCATAGATCCTTTGCAGCATCTTGTTATTGGCATCGTTTTTCCAATAGGCACCGGAATGCTTGATCAGCTTGAAATACTTGATGTCCTTGGTAGTTTCAACGTGCGGACCGCGGCAAAGATCGGTAAAATCTCCCTGAGTATAGCAGGAAATGACGGTATCATCATCCATATTGTTGATCAGGTCGATCTTATACTCGTCATCCTTGAATTTTTCCAGAGCTTCTTCCCTGGTAAGTTCATGTCTTACGATGCGCTTGCCATCCTTGGCACACTTTTTCATCTCTTTCTCGATCTTCTCGAGATCTTCTTCCGTGATCACCTCATCACCAAGATCGATGTCGTAATAGAAACCGTCTTCAATAGCCGGGCCTACCCAGAACTTGGCCTGCGGGTAAAGATGAGAGACAGCCTGTGCGAGCAGATGAGCACAAGAGTGATTAAGGATCTCCAGCTTTTCATCCTCTTTGATGTTAATCATATCTTTCCTCCAATAAAAAAGGCGATACAAGGGCGCAAATGCGCGGTACCACCTTAACTTATAACTTAATGAATTTAACGCATTCCTACGGCTGCTATTGACAGCACTCCTAAGTGGTAATCAATCAACCAATCATTGACCTTGCACCAACCGGTCAACTCTCTGATCATGATTGAAGGATCATGTCTTAATCTATGAGTTAATTTCATTCTAAACGTTATTATAAAAAAATCAAGTTATATCTTTGTATAGCCGATTATTTAGATAAAAAAAGACCGGATCTCTCCGGTCTTTTTGGATAAATACTTTATTTGTTTTCGATTGCAGCTTGTGCAGCAGCAAGTCTGGCGATCGGTACTCTGAATGGCGAGCAGGATACATAGGTCAGACCTACTCTATGGCAGAAGGAGATGGAGGCAGGATCACCACCATGTTCACCACAGATACCAAGCTTGATATCAGGTCTGGTCTTTTTACCTAAGGTAGCAGCCATTTCAACGAGCTTACCAACACCGTGCTGATCTAATTTCTGGAATGGATCCTGTTCATAGATCTTGCGCTCGTAGTAATCATTCAAGAATGATCCAGCATCATCTCTACTGAAACCGAAGGTCATCTGAGTGAGGTCATTGGTGCCGAATGAGAAGAACTCGGCTTCGGTAGCGATCTCATCAGCCAGTAAGGCAGCACGAGGGATCTCGATCATGGTACCGACATGGTACTTAAGATCTACTCCATTCTCCTTGATGACCTCATCAGCAACTCTGACAACGATATCCTTAACAAACTTAAGTTCCTTAACTTCGCCTACTAACGGGATCATGATCTCAGGAGTGATATTGTATTCCGGATGACGCTTGTTGACGTTGATGGCAGCTTCAATGACAGCTCTGGTCTGCATTTCAGCGATCTCCGGATAAGAAACATCCAGACGGCAGCCACGATGACCCATCATTGGGTTGAATTCATGCAATGAAGTTACGACCTGTTTGAGGTGATCGACAGTTGTATCGAGTTCCTTAGCGATTACTTCAAGGTCCTTTTCAGCTGTAGGCAGGAATTCATGCAGAGGCGGATCCAGATATCTGATGGTAACAGGTAGTCCTTCCATGGCTTCGTAGATACCTTCGAAGTCTCCTCTTTGCATTGGAAGCAGCTTGCTTAAAGCTTTCTTACGTTCATCAACATTGGTTGCAATGATCATTTCACGCATTGCATTGATACGGTCAGCATCAAAGAACATGTGTTCGGTTCTTACCAGACCGATACCTTCAGCACCGAAATCCTTG
>JAFWFB010000075.1 GCA_017512625.1 Erysipelotrichaceae bacterium | reverse complement strand
TGATCCAGGAGTAGTTTGGCCATAGGACCAGCGGGGCACTGTCACTGAAAACATCCCTTCCTACCAGCAGTCTTGAATCGTAGTCAAGACCAAAGAGGTTGTATAAGGTAGGAACGATGTCCAGGGAATAGGTCGGGGTATCGATCTCCAGATCCAGGTCGCTTAGAAGTGGATTATAGATGATCAGGGTACTGCGGTCACGGTCAAAGAAATCATTGACGGTATAGCCAAACAGTTCCGAGATCTTGCCATCCTCCTTGCCCCAGGCAACAGAGCTTTCCAAGCCGTAAGGATAGTGGTCCGGACTGATGACGATGACGGTATCTTCCAAAAGGCCGCTTGCTTCAAGCTTTTCCAAAAGACTGCGCATCGCCAGCTCCAGCTCGTAGTTGGCAGCCAGGTAGCATTGCACCGCATAGCTATGATCGCTGTCTTCATATATCTCATAGTTTTTCCGCGACATCGCATTATCGGTAAGCAGATATGGCGAGTGACCGCTGACTGTCATGTAGTAGGCGAAGAAATGCGGATCATCCTTATAGATGTCGAAGGTAAAGTCGATCATTTCCAGATCGCTTTCCGGCCATTGCGGCGTAAGTCCCTTTTCCATGCCGTTGCCCCAGGCCAGATAGGTCTCAAAACCGATGGCCGGATGGGTGATGTGACGGTCATAGAAGGTCATATCGTTGTCATGGAAGGCATAGGTGGTATAGCCCAAGGCCTTGAATTGATTGACGATGTTCATATGATTGTTGTTGTTACGTACTCGGTAAAGACTGGTAACACCGCTGGTCGGCACGATGCCAAAGAGATTGGAGAACTCACCGGTCGAGGTACTGCCTCCCCAGGTCGGCTGGTAATGATCCTTGAAATAAATGCCTTCGGTCATCATCTTATACAGGGTCGGGGTATAGTGCGGATCGATGCAGGCGAAAGAGAAAGCCTCAGCAGTCAGGAAGATGAGGTTCTTGTCCTTGAAAAAACCGGTCATGTCATTCTTGTTGCTTGGTGCTAAGGATGAAACATAGTTGTTGATGCTTACGATGGTATTGTTGCGGACCTGTTCGCTGATCGAAGCGAAATCGATATCGGTCACATTGTATTCCACCGGTTTTTCAACATAGACATATTTGCAGGCCTGCTTTGGTATCTGGTTGACGATCACCGCATCCTTGGAGCTGAAACCATCAAGGATCAGGGCGGTCTGCAAGCCGAAAGTCTTAACGGCGCTATCAAAATTATAGGCTTGCCTTAAAAGCTTGCGGGAAGGGTTTGCAAAAAGCAGATAGAGCAATGTCAAAAGACACAACGGTACGATTACAAGCAGTTGATTAAGTGGCTTAAGATCCGGCTGTTTTAGCTTACGGCTTTCCTTATATGTAATGATTATTAAATAGATGAATAAAGGAAGTTCGAAAAGCAGGATGATACCATAGCCGGAAGCAACGATCTCCTTTACGGTATCCATGAAGCCGGTAGCGACTCCGCCACCGCCATGGATGATCGCAGGCAGATTCATGTAGACCTGGAAGGTATCATTGATGAAGAATTCGATATTGAAAAGGATGCTTGAAAGAAGAAGAAGGATGAAAGTCAGTATCCTTTTAAACTTTCCGGTAAAGGACAATAAAAAGGTGATCAGGCTTCCGATGCTGAAACTGACCAGCAGGATGGTAACTAGTGAATGGATATTATTGATACCGCCTTTGATAAGCATCATCAGTGCTTCGGCGTAAAACAGGTAAAGGGAAACAAACAATAATTCAATCATCAATTTATTCTACAACATCTTAAAATGCGATATACAGTCAAAAATAAAAGATCATCTATTTAAAAAGCACCTGGCCAAAGGCTAAAATATAGACATGGAAACAATTCTGGTAATACTCAATCCGGTGGCCGGAAGAGCCACCATCAAGCGCTATCTATCTGAGATCGTCTCCGCACTTAACAGATATAACTATCGGGTACTGGTCTATGTCACTTCCCAAAGCAAAGATCCTTACCGGGCAGTGGAGATGTATGCGGGCAGTTTTGACAAGGTCCTTACCATTGGCGGTGACGGAACCCTTAGCGAGACTATCGGCGCTTTAGCCAAGTATAAATGCGATGTCCCGGTCTGCTATCTGCCAAGCGGCAGTACCAACGATTTCGCCAACAGCCTTAATATCAGTTCCAATTACCTGGATGCGGTAGAAAGCATTCGTAGCAACAATATCCGCAAGCTGGATGTTGGAAAGATCAACGATGCCTATTTTGTTTA
>JAFWFB010000074.1 GCA_017512625.1 Erysipelotrichaceae bacterium | reverse complement strand
GGCTTATGCTGACAAATACGGAATCGATATCCAAAAGGCCATCACCATGATCAATCTGGGCTATACGGATATCTATGATCCGCGGATCATCGATCTGTCCAACGAGACCTACTATATCCGCAAGAACCTGGAACGTTACCTGACTCATTGTGACAATAATCCGGGCAAGGATTACGCCACCATCATTCAGGATGTAAACTGCAACCTGGACCGTCCTTACTATACTGGCATCGAAGACAGTGACCTTTCCAAGGGGCTGCTTCTTATCTGTAACAAATACTATAAGTTACCGAACGATTTCAGCCTTGATCTGGTAAGGATCGATGATTCCTACAGTTACTATTCCGATATGTATCTGAATGCTGAAGCCTATGAAGCCTTCAAGCAGCTGCATCAGGCGATCGTCAATGACGGACTGGACCTCTACATCCTTTCTTCATACCGTTCCTATGATACCCAAAATGCGATCTATAACCACTATATCAACAATTACGGTTTCGATTATGCTGAACAGTTCAGTGCCAGACCGGGCCATTCGGAGCATCAGACCGGCTTAGCGATCGACTTTGTTGATTCGACTGCTTCCCTTGGTGCTTTCGAAGATACTCCGCAGGATCACTGGATGAGGGAAAATGCCCATAAATACGGCTGGATCCTGCGTTATCCAAAGGATGCTGTTCATATCACCGGTTATCTCTATGAGCCGTGGCACTATCGCTATGTTGGCGTTGAGACAGCTACCAAGATCAAGGAACTGGGTATCACTTTTGAAGAATAATACGCATATTATCTGGACAATTCAGATTGATTTCACACTATACTGATATATTTTAATCATGGCAAGAATACTGGTAGTTGATGACGAAGAAAAGATCCGCAATCTGATCAATAAATACGCCACCTATGAAGGCTACGAGATCTTTGAAGCAGCCAATGGCAAGGAAGCTTTTGAGCTTTGCCAGGGACAGGACTTCGATCTGATCGTAATGGATGTGATGATGCCGGAAATGGATGGCTTTAAGGCTTATCAGAAGATCAAGGAGATCAAGGATATCCCTTGCATTTTCCTTACGGCTTTAAACGAAGAATACGACAAGATCTATGGTTTTGATCTGGGCGCTGATGATTATGTAGCCAAGCCTTTCTCTCCAAAAGAGCTGATCGCCAGGATCAAAGCAGTCCTAAACCGGACCTTAAAGGAACATAAGACATTATCGGTCGGTTCACTTATCATCGATCTTAATTCCCGTCTGGTAACAGTGGACGGCGAAAGAGTCGATCTTTCCCTGAAGGAATATGAACTGTTGCAGCTATTCATCAGCAATCCGGGCATTGCCCTTTCCCGTGAGAAGATCATGGAAAAGATCTGGGGCTACGATTACTATGGGGATGACCGGACTCTGGATACCCATATCAAGCTGCTTAGAAAAGACATCAAGGATTATGGCAAGAAGATCGTTACGATCAGAGGGGTAGGTTACCGCTTTGAACCGTAAGAAGATCTCTTTGACCGGACAGATCATCATCGTCCTGTTAGCCTTTGTCTCGCTGATATTGTCTTTAATATTCATCACCCAGAATTATTTTCTGGATGATTTTTATCGTCAGTCCAAAAAGGAAGAGATCATGGAAGTCGTCGACGACATTGCTCTTTCCCTGGAAAACGACGATCTGTCCGGAGCCAAGGAACTGGTCGATGAAAAGATCATGACCAATGAGATATGCATCGGCTTATATTCCAAAGACGTCGATCAGGATCATTTCTATATCAGCGGCATGCGCGGCTGTTCCCTTGACCGTTTGTCGATGAATCAGATAGACGAGATCCAGGATTACATCGATAAGGATAAAAGCTATCTGGGAACACTGGAACAGAAATTTCCCGACGATATCCTGATGGTCTATGGCAAAAGCGTCGACTTTGACGATTACGAGATCCTGGTTCTGGCTGCTACCAGGATTGTTCCGCTTAATGCGACGACCAATACCATTAAAAGGCAGTATATCCTGATCGCTTCGATCATCATTGCGATGACCATCATCCTGGCCTTGATCGTTTCCCGCTATCTGGTTAAGCCGATCAGACAGATCAGTGAAGAAGCAGTAAATCTCGACAAAGGAACCTATGACAAGGACCATATCAAGACCTATAGCAGGGAATATGATGATCTTAATCTGGCACTTGGAGATGCGAATACCAGGATCAATGAGTCAGACCGCTTTAAGAAGGAACTTATTGGCAACGTCTCCCATGACCTCAAGACCCCTTTGACGATGATCGTTGGCTATGGTGAACTGATCAGAGACTTTAAGGAAGAGAATAACGAAAACAACATCAATGTCATCATCGATGAAGCCAACCGTCTTTCTTATCTGGTAAACGATCTGATCGATATGTCCAAGATCAACAGCTCCGGTTATGAACTAAACCGTGAGGATGTAAGCATCAATAAGCTGATCGAAGAAGTCTACCGTCAATATCAGGGCTATCTGAAGCAGAATAAGATCGATTTTAAGCTGGAGCTTGCTGAAGATCAGACGGTAAATGTCGATGTGCGCCGGATCAAGCAGGTGCTTTACAACTTCATC
>JAFWFB010000073.1 GCA_017512625.1 Erysipelotrichaceae bacterium | reverse complement strand
CTTGACAAGTTAGTAGCCAATACCGAGGTCGAGATCCCTGAATCTATGATCGATGATCAGGTTCAGTCCATCTATGACCAGCAGGCCGCTCAATTCCAGCAGCAGGGATTCGATATGCAGACATATCTGGATTATTCCAAGACCACTGAGGAAGAATTCAAGAAGACTCTGGTCGAAGATGCTACCAAGCAGATCAAGATGAATCTGGCTTTGGAAGAGTTGGCCAACAAAGAGAATATCGAAGTTACCCAGGAAGATATCGATGCTCAATATGCTGAATATGCTACACAGTTTGGCATGGCTGCTGAACAGTTAAAGGGTCTTATCAGCATCGACAATGTTGCTAACACTGTCTTTGAAAGAAAGATCGTTGATTACTTAAAAAATAACTAAATAAACATATAAGGAGGTGCAGATGGATCTTAATTACATCCCTTTACTCTGTACAAGAGACACTATTATATTCCCGAATATCGAGACAACTATCGATGTCATCCGGGACTTCAGTCTCAATGCCATCGATGCAGCTCACAACAGCGTAGAAGCCAAGAATCTGATCGTATTAGTAGCTCAGATCGATTCTTCATCCGATACGATTACCCAGGATACCCTTTATACAATGGGTACCATCTGCGAGATCAAGGCTTTACGCAGACGTAATGATTACATCAAACTGACGCTGCGCTCTCTCGATCGCATCCGTTTAAATGAGGTTCATTATAACGAAGAAAAGCGTTATTTTGAATGTACCTATAATTATCAGAATCTGTTATTCGGTTCACAGATCGAAGAAGAAGCTCTTAGAAAAAGGATCAATATGGAACTGGGTGATGTCTTCCGTCACCGTTTAGATCCGCTGATCCTGGCTGAGATCTCCAAACAGACCGATATCGTCACCTATACCTCTTTGCTTTCCCAGTTTTGTATCAGCAATTTCAAGACCAAACAGGAGATATTGGAGATCGATAATGTCAATACCAAACTGGACAAGATCCTGTTTGAGATACTAAGCATCAAAGAGATCGAAAACGTTGAAGCGGAGATCGATAAAAGAGTCCGTGAGCGTTTTGATGAGAACAACAAGGAATACTTCCGTCGTGAAAAGCTCAAGGAGATCCAGTCCGAGCTTTCAAATGAGGATGATGATAATGAATTCCGTGATATCGATAAGCTCAAGGAAGATTTCGAGACCAAGCCTTATCCGGAAAACATCAAACAGAAAGCCCTTGATGAGATCAAAAGATATAAGTCCTTAGGCAAATTCAACAATGAATCCGGCTATATCATGAACTACATCAATTGGCTGCATAGCATCCCTTGGTTTGAAAAGACCGAAGATAATGAGGATCTTAAGCTTGCTGCCAAGATCCTTGATGAAGATCACTATGGTCTGGAAAAAGTCAAAGAGAGGATCCTGGAATATCCTGCTGTCAAGCAGATGACCCAGAATCTTAAATCACCTATCATCTGTCTGGTCGGTCCTCCGGGTGTAGGTAAGACTTCCTTAGCCAGAAGCGTTGCCCGTGCCCTTAATCGTAATTTCGTCAAGATCTCGGTTGGCGGTACTACTGATGAAGCTCAGATCAAAGGCCACATGCGTACCTATGTCGGTGCAATGCCAGGAAGGATCATTTCGACCATGAAAAAGGCAAAATCGACCAATCCGGTCTTTCTGATCGATGAGATCGACAAGATGGGTACCAATTACCGTGGTGACCCGGCCAGTGCCATGCTTGAAGTACTGGATCCGGAACAGAATTTCCAGTTCCAGGATGTCTATCTGGAAGAACCTTATGACTTAAGCGATGTCTTATTCATTGCTACAGCCAACTATATCGAAAACATCCCACCGGCCTTAAAGGACCGTCTGGAAGTGATCGAACTTTCTTCCTATACCGAACTGGAAAAGGTCAATATCGCTACCAGACACCTGATCCCTAAGCAGCTGGAAGCCAATGGTCTTAAGGCTAGTCAGATCTCTTTGAATACGACTTGTCTTAAGTATCTGATCCGTCACTATACCCGCGAAGCCGGAGTTCGTCAGCTCGAAAGGATCATTGCTTCACTGATGAGAAAGGCAGTTCTTGCTATCCTTAAGGACAAGGAAGAAAAGGTTGTCTTTACAAAAGAACTGATCAACAAGTATCTTGGTCATGAACTCTATGACTATGGCAATAAGGAATCCAAGAATCAGGTCGGTGTTGTAACCGGACTGGCTTATACTCAATTCGGTGGCGATGTCCTTCCGATTGAAGTTACCTATTTCGATGGCAAGGGTGCCCTGCACATGACCGGATCGCTTGGCGATGTCATGAAGGAATCTGTCGAGATCGCATTCTCCTATGTTAAGGCCAATGCTACGGAATATAAGATCGCACCTGATTTCTTCGAAAAGCACGATAT
>JAFWFB010000072.1 GCA_017512625.1 Erysipelotrichaceae bacterium | reverse complement strand
TTTTTTATGGTTTCCCGGTACAGGTCACTATCGATTATATCTTTAAAGTCTTGCTCTAAAACGTTTCCGATCTTTGTGTGGCCATATGGATCAAGGCAGCAGAGCACAACATCGCCACTAGCTAAGATCGC
This sequence comes from Erysipelotrichaceae bacterium, assembly GCA_017512625.1. The sequence continues at coordinate 1,596 of JAFWFB010000072.1, read as the reverse complement.
TAGCTGGGATATTGCTCCAAGGCATCTTCCCTTTTCTCCCAGATAAGGGTCATCGAGCGATGGCCATTTAAACATTTTCTGGGTATAGACATATACTTTATCAGCGATCATAAATGAATCTTTTTTGGAAGTTTCTTCAAAGACGTAGTTTTCTTTGAGGTGTTCAAGATAGTGCAGGGCATTATTATGGATATCGCCATAAAAGCGCAGCTCGATATTCTTGTTGTGATTATCCCTGATCAGCTCATCGATATTTTTGAAGTAGTCTTCACTTACTGCAACACTATCGATAGAATGGATAGATATCGCCAGTTTATAAAGGCAACTGTGTTCAAGCAGATCGGGATGCTTTCCCAACAGGGTGCCATTGCTTACCAGGATCAGTTTAAGACCGGATCTATCCAACATTGCAAGAATGTCATCGATGTCCGGATGAAGCAAAGGCTCACCTAAAACATGGAGATAGATATAGTCGGTATAGTCTTTGATCTTTTCGATGATTTTTAAGATCTGATCCAGGCTTAAGCGCTGATCGAGATTGCGGGAAATGCAAAAAGGACAGGAAAGATTGCAGTTTTTATTGATCTCCAGATAGATGCGCTTTAGTTTATTCATGATCGTAGTTGCTGTTTTTAAGATCGAAGAGATTGATCTGTTCCTTGTTGTGCAGCGCCTTTAAGAAGTTATTCTTGGATCCTGGGTAACTGTGGTAGATCTGATGCATCAGTTGCTTGACATCTTCCCTTTTGGTAAAGCCGTCATTTGGACAATTTGACTTAATGATCGGTATCTCTAGCTGTTTGACGGCTTTCTGGATATCGTTTTCAAAGGTATAGATAAATGGTCTGATAAAGGTGATATCGCTATCGGATAGATGCATTATCGGGTCAAAGGTAGCCAGTTTGGCACCATAGATGACATTTAACATCATCGTCTCGATGGCATCATCAGCATGATGGGCAAAGGCGACCTTATTGCAGCCATGTTCCTTGGCAGTCTTGATTACAGCACCTTTTTTCAAGGTAGAGCAAAGCGAACAGTCGATCCTTTCCTTTCGCATGTTCAGTTTCAGGATGTCTGCGATCTTGCTTGATTCGTAGATGATATGGATGCCTTCACTTTTAAAATAGTCTTGAAGTATCGTAAAATCCTGTTCCCCGAAATTGAGATCGATATGGATCGGAACGATGGTATATTCCTTATTTAATGCGTTTTTGGCCAGATGCTTATAGAGATTCAGACAATAAAGCAAAAGGGAAGAATCCTTACCACCGCTGATCCCGACTCCGATCACATCCTTATCTTTGATCAGGTCGTACTCTTCATCGGCTTTGCGCATGGTAGCCAGTATTTTTCTTATAATCACGTTTATATTCTAGTATAATTCACTTAGATGAATAAAGTATTATTCCTTAATAAACCAAGAGGTCTGACATCATTTGATGTCTGTTATAGATTACGCAAAGTTTTCAATACCAAGTCGATCGGTCATACCGGGACTCTCGATCCCAATGCTACAGGCGTCATGATCATTTTGATCGATAAGGCTACCAAACTTAATCAGTTTCTGATCCATGATCAAAAGAGCTACCAGGC
>JAFWFB010000071.1 GCA_017512625.1 Erysipelotrichaceae bacterium | reverse complement strand
TATTTCACACCGCTGTTTGAGGTTTTAAGAAACGCCAATAATGAATTTGTTATAATTAGGAAGTGATATATCTAATAAACGGTCCTGATTATGATGAAGTGATCAAAAAGGTCAAGGAAATAGCAGCTCAGAATTCCGATTCTGAGGTTTTAAAATACAATGGACTGGATAATTCTTTGGACTATCGAAGTTTAGGCTACGAACTTTTGAATATCCCGCTTGTTTCCCGTAAGCTTTACCTGTTGGAAAATCCTTCTTTTCTGATCAGCAAAGCCACTGCTTCCGAAACAAATGATATCAACGAATTCATCTCTTCAGCGATAACCGGTGAAGAGACCATCGCCATCTATAACTTTTACCAGAACTTCGATAAGAGACTAAAGCATTATAAGGATCCGGCAGCTCATGCGCAGTGCATCGAATGCAAGGAATTAAGATATTACGACTACAACGAAAAAGCAATGATCATCATCGAGAATGCGAAGCTTAAGATCAGTAAGGAAAATGCTGAATACCTGATTCAAAGGCTGCCAAGAGATATCTATAATCTTCGAAATGAAGTGGAAAAGCTGAAACTGGTCGATGGCCCTATCAGCAAGCAGATCATCAACGATCTGACCGATGCCAATGTAAATGATTCGATATTTGATCTTTTGGATAACCTGACCGCCAATGACATCAAAAGCAGTCTTAAAAACGTTGATGATTATCTTAAACTATCGATCCATCCAAGCGTAATTATCCAAAGCCTATCTTCAAATCTGAGATTTTATCTCTATATAAAAAACCTCTATTACAAAGGAAATAACGAGCAACAGATAATAAACATAAGCAAGGCCAATCCATACCGCATAAAAAACATCCTTAAAGCCATTGACCGCTATCCGGATTTCGATTACCTGTATTGTCTTAATCTTTTAAGCGATATGGACATAAATGTTAAGGATGAATATGAATATGACTTTTATGAGGGCTTTAAGCTTTTGATGATCAAGATGAATGATTCAAGGGAGGAAACTTATGAGTAGAGCAGAATTATTAATGCCTGCAGGCGATCTGGAGACCTTTAAGGTTGCCTGTAACAGCGGCGCCAATGCGATCTATCTCGGTCTTGGCAATTTCAATGCCAGAAACTTCGCAAAAAACTTTACTCACGAGGATCTGATCGAAGCCATCGCTTATGCCCATCCTTTAAATATCAAAGTTTACGTTACCGTCAATACTCTGGTTTATGATGAAGAATTCGAGGAACTGAAGAAAGAGATCGATTTTCTCTATAACGCCAATGTAGATGCCCTGATCATTCAGGATCTGGGTATTTTGGAATACATCTCCAGTGTTTATCCGGATTTTGAGCTGCATGCTTCGACCCAGATGCATATCCATAACCTGGCGGGCGCCAAATTCATTACCCAAAAGGGTATCTCGCGGGTCGTACTGGCCAGAGAGACACCGATCGAGATCGTCAAGGAGGTTATTGAAGCGGGAATCGAAGTAGAAGTCTTCATTCATGGATCACTTTGCGTATCCTATAGCGGCCAGTGTCTGATGAGTTCCTTTTTAAGCGATCGCAGTGCCAACAGAGGAAAATGTGCGCAATATTGCCGGATGAAATACCGTCTGCTTGATAAAAACGACGGCTCCTATTCCGATTATGCTTATCTTTTAAGCATGAAGGATCTTAATACCCTGGGGTATATCGATGAGTTGCTCAAGATCGGCGTTACCTCTCTGAAGATAGAAGGGCGCATGAAATCG
>JAFWFB010000006.1 GCA_017512625.1 Erysipelotrichaceae bacterium | reverse complement strand
TTTGAACCAGCGGCTGATTGTAGAGGAATTTGGTTCTAAACAGCCAGCAGCCCAGAAGGTGTAAGGCCAAAGCGACACTGACTGATAATAACATATTATCGGTAATTACCAGTAAAGCGAATAAGGCGATGGAGGTGACCATATGACGCAGATAGAAGCGGTTATAGGTCTCCAGGTCCTTGTTTAACAATAAGTAAGCTTTCTTGGTAAAGATATCGTAATAGATGGTACGGTTCTTTTCCTGATAAATAAAGTATCCGGATAATTCAGAGACGCCTGTTGCTCTTTTGACGCCCAACATTTCGGAAATTGATTTCATAGGTAACTCCTTAATGATACTTTCTTATTATACCGAAAATCAGATGAATTTCTGTAATTTAGCCAGATAAAGGTTCTTATATTCCAGAATATCGGTAACTTCTTTCTTGATCTCGATGAAATCCGGGCAATCCACTTCCGCATTCTCATCAGCGACCTGAATGGAAAGCAGTCCCTTGCTCTGGTCAAAGCTGAAGATATCCAGACGGAAATAATTGCCTTTATATGGGAAGGTATAGCGGGTCTTGACGATCGGGTGCAGACTTGGATCGATATCCAAAGAGTACTGGACGTACTCGGAATTGGAGATGATCCGGTCTCTCTTGGTACGGCTGCTTGCGCTTAAGATATTGACCTCGGAGTAATAACAGGTGACCTGTCCATCGATCTCACGGGTCCTGATCCTTCTTTCCTTGCCTTCTTCAGCCTTGAGGTAATTCTGAACGATATAGATCCTGGATGATTTGAGCTTCTCCAGCTGCTCGAACAGCCGATCGTTTACTTCGACCAGGTATTTTTCAAATCTTTCGACCGGTTTTTCCTTGCCCAGGTAGCTAAAGATCGCCTGGATGGCTCTTCGGATCTTGACATCGAAGTCGATCTCATTGCCAATGACGACAACATTCGGATGCTTGCTCCAGCCTTCCAGGATCATATCGTCGACCCTGATGGCTTCATCAATACTCTCGTATCTGGCTGCGTTATTGCTTAGGGTATAGGCTTCCTGCTCTCCCTTGGCAGCGGTAGTCAGATGGAGGACCAGGTCATAGCGTTTATCGATCTCTTCATCGCTTAAGTTAAAGGTCGAGATGATCTGTTGCCACTCGCTTTCCGATACATAGCCTCTATTATCATGAATGCCTCTGTCGATCAGGATGATGATCTCCTCATCCTTCAGTTCTTCAGCAGCTTTGACATACAGATCTTCCTTGGCGATCATCATGTCGATGACATACTTCTGGAAGCCGTACATGCCTACATTATCCACCATCGGCGTGATACCGCCGGTGATCAGTTCCGTAGCTGTTTCATGAATGACCAAAACCTTGTATCCTCTTTCGTTGAAGATCTCATTGGCTCTGGATATGAAGGTGCTTTTACCGGCACATGGTCCGCCGGTACAGACGATACGATAAATATTCTTTCCCATATAGATTCCCTCTATTATTTTACAATACGGGATATGATCTTACACAAGAAATAGGAAGGCCCGCTTTATCTTGAATGCTTCATTACTTTATCTTTTTGTATGTGTTATATTGTCATTGAAGGAAGATAGATCAATATGGATAGAGAGTATACATTAAGCGTCAACGGCCTGATGGTGCTTGCTGGCTTCAATGACAGTCTGGTCGATGGCGTATTCAAAAAACTGTTACACAAATGGACTGACTTGCAGAAGGAAAAAGATCGCCGGATCTTTGTCTTTCTCGCTGCCCCTCCAGGTGCCGGAAAGTCCACCCTGGCCCAGTTTTTAGAGGGACTGTCCCAGACTACAGAAGGTGTCACACCTTTGCAGGCTGTAGGCATGGATGGCTTCCATTACAAGCAGGAATATTTAAATACCCACTATATTCCGGGTTCTAATCAGCTGCTTAAGACCATCAAGGGTGCACCGGAAACATTCGATTGTGCCGGATTGAGGGAAAAGATCATCGAATCAAGGGATAAGGATATCCTTTGGCCGGTATATAGCCGGATCCTGCACGACGTTGAAGATGACAAGCTTAAGGTCGAAGGAAAGATCATCCTGCTTGAAGGAAATTATCTGCTTCTAAATGAAGATCCTTGGACTTCTTTACACGAACTATGTGATGACACTCTTTTCATCAATGCTGATCCGGACATCCTTAAAAAGAGACTGGTCGAACGCAAGGCCAACAATCCGGGTACCGATCTTGAAAAGGCTACTGAGCATTTCATGAAGGTCGACAGGGTAAATGGCCTAAGAGTCATCAACAATTCCATCAAGGCCAATACCACCCTTTACATGAACGAAAACGAGCAGTTGTATTTAAAAGATGAATGATGCATATCTAAGTGAGATCTTCGAGCTGTTTAAAGCCCATCATCACGAAGTCTATCTGGTAGGTGGTGCACTAAGAGACCACCTGCTTAAGCGTCCGGTCTATGACTTTGACCTGACCACCGATGCATCTACGGAAAAGATCGTCGAGATGTTTAAGGGACAGGCTACCGTTTTCAAATACAACGAAAAATACGGTACGGTCGTGATCCTGATCGGTGATCGACAGTTTGAGATAACCCCATACCGTCTGGAATCCACCTATTCCGATAACCGTCATCCGGATGATGTATCTTTTAATGCGTCCCTTAAGGAAGATCTAAGCAGGCGTGATTTTACCATCAATGCCCTGGCTTATGCGCCTGATAAGGACATCATTGACTTATTCGATGGTCTTAAGGATCTAAAAGATAAGATCATCAGGACCGTCAATGACCCCGATACCCGCTTCAATGAGGATGCCTTAAGGATCCTCAGGGCCCTACGTTTTAGTGCCCAGCTAAGTTTTGCCATCGAAGAAAAGACTGAAAAGGCCATTTTTGATAACTATCACCTTTTAGCTAACATCTCAGCTGAAAGGATCAAAAGCGAGACCGATAAGATCCTTTCTGTTTCTTCCTATCCGCTTTTAAAGCACTATAAGGAGATCTTTAAGATGTTGATGGGAAACATCGACATCGATCCTAAGATGGATGAGTTCAAGGATATTTATCAGAAACTGGCCTGGATCTACCGCGATGAGCCGGATTATCAGGAAGTTTTAAAGCAACATAAGTATTCCAATAAGGAAATAAACCTGGTCAGGGCCTATCACGAAAGTCTAAGCGCTGATCTAAGTGATCCTTTATCCTTCGCCACCTTCTTCAATTACCGGAAAGACGCTTTTGATATCCTTTCTTTCCGCAGCATTGTGGATAACTTTGACTACCGGAATAAATATGAAGAATTAAAATATAGGATCGTATCCGAGCTGGCCATCGATGGAAATGACCTTATGGATCTAGGCTATCACGACAGACGGATCAAAGAAGTCTTCGATCATCTGACCAGTCTGATCAATCGAGGCTCACTTAACAATAATCGCAATGAATTATTGGAATACCTTAAAAGTCATTATAATTAAGTTATGGAATTCAAAGTTCTAAACAGTGAACAGTATAAACAGTATTATCAGGATTTTAAGATCCGTCATTTCATGCAAAGCTACGGCTTTTCCCTGGTCTATAACAGCAGGGGCTATGTGTGTGAATATGTCGGAGTTTTTGAAGATGAGAAACCACTGGCTTTAGCCATGCTTGCCCGGAAAAAAATCCTTAATTACACCAGCTACTATGCTCCTAGAGGCCTTCTTTGTGATTATCACGATAAGGCCCTTCTGGACTTTTTCATGACCAATCTCAAGGATTATCTTTATAAGCATAAGGCTCTATATCTTAAGATCGATCCGGGTATCGTGATCTCCAAGCGAAACTTTGACAGCGAGATCATTGAGGAATATCCGGAAAAGGATATCTTAAAGATCCTGGAAGCCTATGGTTTCAAACATAGGGGTTTCAGTTATGACCTGGTCGATTCTAGTCAGCCCCGCTTTACTTTCAGACTTAATATCGAAAAGGATCTGCCTGAACTTCTAGCAGGCATGAACAGCTATAACCGCAACATCCTTAAAAAGCCATTTGAAGAGCTACAGATCATCAAAAACGATCCGTCTACCTTCCCGGACTTCTATCAGACCATGAAGGATACGGCACTCAGGGAAAACCTGATGTTACCGGATATCCATTACTACGAAAACTTCTATAACAACTTGCGTCTTGATCAGGGATCAGATCTCTATGTTGCGAAGATCGATGTCGATCTGTTGATCTCCAATAAGCGAAATAAGATCGAAGAGCTGAAAAACAACATCTCCGAACTTGAATCATCCGCTTCCCTTAACAACAAGAAGAAAAACCGGATCATCGAATATCAGGGTTCGATCACCAAACTGGAAAAGGAGATCACTTCCCTTCTGCCATATGAACATCAGACTCCGACCCTTAGCGGAATCATTACCGCCAAGGATGATGACAAGGTCTGGATCGTCTATGGCGGAAACCGCGACATCCTAAAGGATCTTAATGTTAACTATCACCTCTACTACCAGGTGCTTAAGGATGCCAAGGAAGAAGGCTATAAGGTCCTGGACTTCTTTGGAACTCATGGTCATCCGGATAAGGATAATCCGGAATACGGCCTGTTCCTTTACAAGTCCAAGTTTGGCGGTGATCTGCTTGAATTCATCGGCGAATTCGATCTGATCATCCATCCACTGGCCAACAAGATCCTGATGAGCCTGGTAAAACTTAGAAGAAGGATCAAACAGAAGATATAAAAAGCAGGAATAGCTCCTGCTTTTTTATATTATGTTTGCTTATCTGTTATTCACTGAGGCCGAAGGTATCACCTGCGCGGGACATGCAAAGGTCTTGTTGGAGGGTGATGGTCTTCGCATCAAAAAACTCGAAGAACATCTCCGTAACATCCTGACCCGCAAATCCCTTCATGCTGGAATTATCGGTAACGGTGCAGGCATATCCATACATGTCTTTGGTATAGGTGCCTTTATAGGTTCCAAAGCCTTCATAGACGTTTTCGGTAAAGATAAATGTTCCGTCTTCAAAGAACTCGACTTTAGGCAGATATTCATCCAACGTACCCTTGATCGGACCATGGACATAAACTTCACTGTTGTTCTTTGCTGGTGGATTTACTACCACACCTTTTGGAAGATTGCCATCAGTGGTGAAATAGTCGCCCTTCTGGCTTCCCTGCAAGGTCTCCTGGATGACGAAGACACCTTCACTGATCTTTTCCAGTTCGAAGTTATAGACATTATTGCCATTAGGATCGCTGAACGGATCGAAGTTCGCAAACATGTAATATGGTCCTTCCGTACCGTATTTACCTACCAGTTCAATGGCACCCATGCCCATGACTTCTTCCATGGTAAAGTCGCCATCCTTGGTCAGAGTGATCTTGGAATAGCCAAATTCGCCTCTGGCTTTCTGGGAAGCATTGTATAAGACCAGGTCACTCTTTGCATCGCCTTCAGGTGCTGTGCCATTAGGACCCTCGACCGGTTTGTTGGTGCCCTTTATCTCATCAACGGAGAAAAGATCACCGGACTTAGAGCCATCGATGTTGGTCTTAAGGATGATTCTTTCCAGACTTTCGATCTCAAAGATGATCCCTTCAATAGTGGTCTGACCGCCATCGGTTACCTCAAGGGTACAGGTCTTATCACTTACAGTCCAGTTTCCCTTGATCTCATAGGAACCGGACTGGCTGTTTTCCGTCAAGACGAAAGTTCCGTCAGCTGCGAAATAGACCTTCGCATGATCATAGTAATCCCATGGATCGCTCTGGTTATAGAAGGTTCTCTCCTTCAGATCATAAGTTTCTTCTTTGTCAGTTCCTCCGGTACAGCCGGTAATAACTAGCAAAACTGCGACTAATGTCACAAGTATTCTCAATAATCTTTTCATAGCTTAACCTCTGTCAATTTCTTTATAGAACATATTTGAATAAAAGGAAATGTTTTTTACCTATATTCATCGATAATCAATAAAAAGAAGCCTTTCGGCTTCTTTTAATATCAATCTTTCTTTTTAAAGATCAGGAACTTGCTTACCAGGTAATTGATGACCATCGTGACGGCTGTCGAGCAGACTTTGACAAACATCGGAAACAGATGAAGCAGGTCAACACCCAGATACATGATACCGACATCGACTGCTCCGCTTCCAAGTCTGCCACCGACAAAGCCGGCTGCTTCCTTTAAGACGGTCTTTACTTCCATGCTCTTGCTCTTGAAGACAAACAACTTGTAAGTAAAGAAAGCAAAGGTGACGGAACAGATCCAGGCAATGACGGTACTTGGTACATTAGGCAGTTTGATGACATAGTACATCAGGGCATAGACTGCATAATTGATACCGGTAGTCGAGAAGCCGGTGATGATATAGTTTACCTCTTCGGTGTGTTTAGCAAGTAATTCTTTTATTTTATCGATCATATTAACCTTCAAACTGGGAATTGTAGAGCGTAGCGTAGAAGCCGCCTTTAGCAAGCAGGCTCTGGTGATCGCCTACTTCTACGATGTCGCCCTTATCCATGACCAGAATGATATCAGAATTCCTGATGGTGCTCAACCTGTGAGCGATGACGAAGGAAGTCCTTCCTTTCATCAGTTCTTCCATGCCATCCTGGATCAGCTGTTCAGTTCTGGTATCGACCGATGAAGTAGCTTCATCCAGGATCAGGATCTTCGGATTCTTCAAGAAGGCACGGGCTATGGTCAACAGCTGTTTCTGACCAAGAGAGATATTGGAAGTCTCTTCATTGATCTCGGTATTGTAGCCGTTTTCCAGGGTCCTGATAAAGTGGTCGACTCTAGCTTCCTTGCAGGCCTTGTATACTTCCTCATCGGTTGCATCCGGCTTACCATAGCGGATGTTTTCCATAATGGTTCCGGATTGTAGCCAGGCATCCTGCAAGACCATGCCGAAGATATCACGCAGGTCTTCACGACGATAGTCCTTGATATCCTTGCCATCGACATAGATGGTACCGCCGTTTAATTCATAGAAGCGCATCAGCAGTTTGACGATGGTCGTCTTTCCGGCACCGGTAGGACCGACGATCGCAACCTGCTTGCCTTCCGGGATATACATGCTGAAATCCTTGATGACGATCTGATCCGGATCATAACCGAAACGGACATTTTCAAAGGCAACATTTCCCTTGATCAGGTAATTGCCCTGCTCGTCATGGGTAGCAGCCGGGGTTTCCGTATCCTTGACTTCTTCTTCAGCGTCCAGGATCTCAAAGACTCTTTCCGCACTGGCCACTACCGTCTGAATGGTATTCATGGTCTGGGAGGCCTGATTGATAGGCTGATTGAAGTTACGTACGTATTGAATGAAGGCCTGGATATTACCGATATCCAACCGGCCATGGATCATTTCAAATCCGCCAAGCAGACATACCGCAACATAACCTAAGTTTCCGATCAGGCCGTTTACCGGATGGGTAACACTGCCAAAGAAACGGGCTTTGAAGTTGCTTTCCTGCAATTCCTTATTGATCCGGTCAAACTCCTTAATGGAGTCTTCTTCATAGTTATAAGCTTTGATGACGTTGTGTCCGCTATACATCTCTTCGATGTGGCCATTGAGTTGTCCAAGGATGGATTGCTGCCTAAAGAAATATCTCTGGGATTTCTTAACCACGAAGGCTGCAACCATGGCGCTTAGCGGAACGGTAAGGAATGCGATCAGCGACATCTTTAAAGAGATAGACAGCATCATGATACTGATACCGACCATGGAAACAACGCTGCTTAACAGCTGACGGATAACATTGCTCAGATTGAAAGAGATATTATCGACATCGTTGGTAACTCTACTGATGACCTCGCCATGCGTATGAGCATCAAAATATTTTAAAGGTAGTTTGTTGATCTTGGCTGTGATCTGGTTACGCAGATTATAAGAGATCCGCTGGGATACCCTGGCCATGATGATACCGCTCAGATAGCTGAAGATGGCACTGACAACATAGATGACAAGCAAGGTCAGCAGTATCTTACCGATACCAGCAAAGTCGATACCCTCGCCTCCGGAATATTTGGAAACGATTCCCTGATATAACAGGGTGGTGGCGCGTCCGCTGATTCTTGGTCCGACGACCGAGAAGATCATCGATCCGACGCTGAGGATCATAACGATGATGATCATGATATAGAAAGGCTTAAGGTAAGAGAGCAGTTTTCCTACAGTGCCTTTGAAGTCTTTGGCCTTTTCAACCGGCCTTCTGTTTCTTCCTCCTGGTGGCATCCTATAACTCCTCCTCACTTAACTGGGATCTGGCGATCTCCTGATACAGCTCACAAGTCTTCATAAGCTGTTCATGACTACCGATACCCTTGATCTTTCCCTCATCCAAAACGATGATCCGATCAGCGTTGCGGATACTGCTGATACGCTGCGCTACGATCAAAACAGTCGCTTTGGTCTTTTCGATCAGATTATTCAGAGCCTGTCTAAGATCTTTATCGGTCTTATAATCCAAGGCACTGAAAGAATCATCGAAGATATAGATATCCGGCTTTTTGGCTAAAGCACGGGCAATACTTAATCTTTGCTTCTGACCGCCGGAGACATTGGTTCCACCCTGAGTAATGACTGAATCCAGTCCTTCTTCCTTCTCTTCCACGATCTTGGTTGATTGGGAAATATCGATCGCTTCGTTGATGTCCTCTTCCGAGACATCCTTGCCAAAAGCGATATTGGAACGGATGGTTCCATCGAATAATACTGCTTTTTGCGAAATATAGCCGATACGCTCTCTTAACTGCTTGAGGCTGATATTACGGATATCCTTGCCACAATAGGTGATGGCACCCTTGGTAACGTCATAGAAACGGACGATCAGATTGACCAGTGTCGATTTACCACTGCCGGTAGAACCGATAAAGGCCACGGTCTCGCCCGGGTTGACTTTGAAACTGATATCTTCCAAAACGCTTTCCTGAGCATCAGGGAAAGCGAAAGATACATTGTTAAATTCCAGAACACCGTTTTCTTCCGGTAAAGTTTCCGGTTCCTTAGGATCGGTGATCGTCGGCTCGGTATCCAGTACTTCATAGATACGGTTAACGGATACCAGGGCACGAGGTACCTGCATCCAGATAAAGCCGATCATCATGAAAGACATGACTACGTGCATCGCATACTGGATGAAGGCCATGATCTCACCGACATTCATGGTACCGATGTTGACCTCGATCGCACCAAACCAGATGATGGCGATCGTTAAGCCATTCATGATCAGACTCATGACCGGTCCGATCATCGTCATGATCCGGTCGATGAAAAGTCCGGTCTCATAGACCTGTCTGTTGGCTTTTTCAAAGCGGTCCTGTTGTTCATCTTCCTGATTGAAGGCCCTGATTACCATCATGCCGCCAAGCATCTCTCTGGTTACCAGATTGAGCTTATCGGTCAGTTTCTGAATGATCGTAAACTTAGGCGAAGCGATGATCAGGGTGCCGATCAAAAGGAAGATCATGGTTCCAATGGCTACTGCCAGGATCCAAAGCATTCCCGGATAACGCATTACCTTGAACAGGGAACTGATACCCATCATTGGGGAACGCAATACCATGCTTAAAAGCATCGCACAGGATACCGAGACCTGAACGACATCATTGGTAGTCCTGGTGATCAGGGATGCGGAGCTGAAACGGTTCATCTCTTCCATCGAGAAGCTTTCAACTTTCCTGAAGACCTTGGAACGCAGATTAAAGGCGATTCCGGAATAGATCCGGGCAACAAAGTAGGAACTGATTATTGCACAGATGACGGAACCTAAGGAGAAGGCGATCATCGATGCGCCTTTGCGCATGATGTAATCGGTCTGGATCGAAGCTGTATCAAGGCCGATCTTCTGATACTCTGCCTTGATATAGTTGCGTGATGCGAGCTGAATATTTTCTTCAGTAAAGGATTCGAAGAACTTATCTAGCTGGGAAAGGACGATTTTCTGATTTTCTTCGTCCTTTAGAAATTCGGATAGTGACTGCCCATTTAGCGGTAAGGTCTCTTTAAAGCTTTCTTCGTTGATGACACCGACCTTGGTGATGATCTCCGAGAGGTCGATATCCTCACTTCCGCTTAGATAATAGGCATTTTGATCTAAAGTGATCTGTTGATTGAGGATCTTGATGGTCTCTCCCTTTTCTACCGGGATGTAGTTGCCTGTAAAGGACGCTTTCTGTTCATCGCTCATCAGAAGGAAGTATTGTTCAACGCTTTCTTCCGTGACGATCTCGGGGGTCGTTGCGCCTATACCGCCATATTGGATACCATTGGAAACGATATCCGACATGTAATCAGGCAATTCCAGCTCAAAATTGACATTGACAAAGGTCAAGGCAATGACGATTAGAGCAAAGAACCAATAATCCAGTAATAACCTAATTATTTTCTTCATGGTTTGTATTATACTACTTTTTATCAATAATATATATTCAACAAGCATTGATTATCTTTGTCATTTAGATAATGAAAAGAAGGGTGGTTCCCTTCTTTTTGCTTATTCATTTTCTTTTATATCAGGCATTCGTTTCCTTACCAGATAACAGCTTAGGGCAAACAACAGATAACTTAAGGTAAATCCCCAAAGTACATCGCTGAAGAAATGGGCTCCCATTACGATCCTTGAAACACCGGTAATAAAGATCCATACAGGGATAAGGACATAGAAAGTTTTGCGGTAATTAGAAAGCTTTGGTACCGCCATCGATAGCGGCAGCAAAAAGAAGATGGCTGTCGCATTGGCGGTATGTAAACTTGGGAAGGATTTGAATTCCTCCAAAGGGATCTCCAACAGCCTTTTTCTGATATCACCGCCATACTGATACCACATGCGGTAATAGTCCTCTGAAGTATTGACCAGGGTCCTGTATCTCATCCTTGGCCAGCTGTACTTGATCAGATTGATGATAGCCAGTTCACTTATCGCGAAAACCAGGATGATCAGGCTGTATTTTAAAAGATCGTGCTTATCGCAGTCTTTTGTATATTTATCGGTGACATAGCATGAACCAAAGGTCAATATGGTAGCTACAATACCGCTGATATATAAAGGGTAGCCTTCCATGTGATCCATCGGCGACTTGATCAGATAGATATAGGAAATGACGATGACTAAAATGCCATAGTAAAGACGGAAATTATCCGGCTTTTCCCTTGAATTGATCAGCATGATCCCCGCAACGCTGCTCGCAAGCATGATCGGATAGGAACCATAGCCAGCCAGAAATATTCCCAAAAGGGAATCAGGATCATAAAGATAGCCGGATATCTTAAGGTCATAGCCGCCAAAAAGGATTATCAGCAGCAAAGCTGATCCAGCTATTATCGATACATATTTCTTATTGAAGATCTTCATCGGTCAATTGATAGGCGATACGCAGATCGCCGTTTTCCAGATAGATTATTCCGCACCTTTTAAAGCCATTGTTCAGGATGGTCCTTTGCATGGTCTTATTGTCCTCATGGGTATCGATCCTGATGT
>JAFWFB010000005.1 GCA_017512625.1 Erysipelotrichaceae bacterium | reverse complement strand
GGTAAAGTTCTTGCGGGAAATGTCTACACCATCGAAGGTGACATCGCCGCTGGTTACGACACCATTGTCGGCAAGCAATCCGATAATGGAATACATCGTCTGAGATTTGCCTGATCCGGACTCACCGACGATACCCAGTGCTTCACCCTGCTCGACTTTGAAGGATACATCACGGACGGCCTGTACGTCGCCGGAATAGGTCTTAAATATGGTACTGAGATTTTTTACTTCTAATAATGCCATAATCTTTCACCTACCTTGTCTTAGCCTGGAAGGCTTCACCGATGCCGTCTCCGATAAAGTTGAGAGACAGGATCGTCAAACAGATCGCCGCTACCGGCCAGATGATCTGGATCGGAGTGGTAAAGATCAGTTGTCGGCAGTCATTGGCAAGTTTGCCCCAGGAAGGGATGGCCGGGTTAAGACCGATACCAATGAAGCTTAGTGATGATTCAGTGAAGATAGCTCCCGGAACCATCATGGTCAGCGATACGATGATCGGACCTAAAGCATTGATGACTAAGTGTCTGAATAAGATCCTGCTATCACTGGCACCGATTACCTTGGCAGCCAGGGAGAATTCCATCTCCTTGAGTGACATGATCTGAGCTCTTACCTGACGGGCCATACCGATCCAGGAAGTAAGACAGATCGCCAGCATCATCGATCCGACGCTATCACCGAATACCAACAGGATCATGACGACATAGATCAGTGACGGGATCGAGTAAACGATATCGATCAGTCTCATCATGACCATATCGACCTTACCGCCAACATAACCGGCGATACCGCCATATACGACACCGATGACCAGGTTGATGGCTGCTGTCGAGAAACCAATGAATAAGGAGATACGTGCCCCATAGAAGATTCTTACAAAGATGTCTCTTCCCAGTTTGTCGGTTCCAAACGGATGGATAAGGCTAGGAAGGGAGTTACGGTTGGCCAGATCCTGAGCATCGAACTCATATGGTGAGAGCATCGGTACAAAGATCGCTAAGATGACCATGATGACTAGGAAGATCAGTCCGGCTAATGCCAGCTTATTCTTTTTGAAACGTCCCCAGGCATCCTTGGCGAAAGTCTTCAGACTGACGGCTATAAATTCCGCATTCTTTTCGGATTCAGGAATCTTTTCAAACAGATCGTCAGTAATAATCAATTTTTCTTCACTCACAATTCCTTCCTCCTTTACTTTCCAAGTTTGATTCTCGGGTCGATGATCGCAGCAACGATATCCGAGATCAGGTTCATTATGATGACCAGTGAACCGAACAGCATCGTTAATGCCATTACCAGTGTATAGTCACGGTTGGTAATACTATTGGTAAACTCAGCGCCGATTCCCGGTACGGTAAACAGTGTTTCGATGATCATTGATCCGGTGATCATTCCGGCGAAGGTCGGTCCTGCGTAGGTGATGACCGGAAGCAGGGCATTCTTGAGTCCGTGAAGGACGATGGTACGAAGTTCAGAGTTGCCTTTGCTTCGGGAAAGAATGATGTAGTCTTCATTCATGACATCACGCAGCGAACTTCTGGTAAGTCTGGTGACCGAAGCGATCGGTCCTAAGGCAAGGGCCATTACCGGCATGATGTAATATTGAGGTCCCTGCAGACCCAATACCGGCAGCCACCCTAGCTTGACACCGAATATTATCATCATACCCAAGGCAAACAGGAAGCCCGGTATCGAGATACCAATGGTACACATGAAGGTGATCAAACTATTGACCCAGCGGTGTTTGGTCAGTGCCGATATGATACCCAGCGTCAGACCAACGACCATCGCAAAGCAGAAGGCTAATGCTCCAAGCTTGGCTGTTACCGGAAAACGCAAAGCGATGATATCGGTAACCATCTTACCTTTCTTGGAGATCGACTCTCCGAAATCGCCGTGTGCCGCATTTCTTAAGAAGATAAGGAATTGTTCTGGCAGCGATTTATCCAGGTGGAATTTTTCCTGCAAAGCCTGGAAAGTTTCAGGAGCGATAACCTTGTTATCCTGATCGAATGGATTACCAGGCATAGCTCTTACTCCGAAAAAGGTAATAGTTGAAAGGATCAATAATGTCAGAACGCCGATTATTAATCTTTTGAAGATATACTTTAGCATCTCCGGTCCCCCTAATAGTTATTAAATCAGTCTACTCAAAAACTAATATAAGTAAAAAATACACTTCTTCACACTACTTTTCAATAAAAATGTCAGATTATTTTCAAAATTATGAAATTATTTTCACATTATTTTCATTTCTTTCATTTTTACTTTTAATATGATGCTAAAGTCTTATGTTAAGATGGAGAAGAGGTGAACTAAATGAACAATAAAGCAGATCTGGTAATCCGTAATGTCCATGTATTCAATACATATTTCCACGATTTCAAAGATGCTGATGTCTATGTCAAAGACGGAAAGTTCCTCTACATCGATCAAAAGAAAGAAAACCTGTTAGAAGCAGCTTCAGAGATCGATGGCAAGGGCCGGTACATGATCCCGGGACTCATCGATATCCACATGCATATCGAAAGCTCGCTGGTCACTCCTGAAGCCTTTTCGAAGTATACGGTAGCAAGGGGTATCACAACTGTGGTCTCTGAACCGCATGAGATCGCCAATGTCTGCGGTATCGATGGCATCAAGGCTATGATCGATAGCGGCAATAAGGGCCTTTATGACATCTATTACGCCATTCCAAGCAATGTACCGATCATGGGTCCGGAATTTGAGACAGCCGGAGCTACGATCACCTGCGAAGACATGATGGAGCTTAAGGATACCGACAAGGTCTGGTGCCTAGGTGAAGTCATGAACTATAAGGAGATCATCGCTGATGACAAATCGGAAGTCGGTAAGTTCATCAGTATGATCCACAACAAGGAACCCAATTACATCTTAGAAGGACATTGTCCACAGCTAAAGGATCTCGATCTGGCTAAGTTCCTTTATCTCGGAATCAATAGTGACCACTGCGAGCACGATATCGAAGAACTGAAACAGCGCTTTGAAAATGGCATGTTCGTGCAGATCCAGGGCTACATGGTGACCAAGGAAAACATCGACTTTATCGTCAATAATGATCTCTATGATTACTTCAGCTTCGTTACCGATGATGTCTTCCCTGATATCCTCTTATATAAGGGCCATCTCGATCATCTGATCAGAGAGGCCATCAAACTGGACATGAAACCGGAATGGGCGATCTACTCTTCGACCTTTACCCCGGCCAATAGAATGAACATGCGTGATCGCGGAGCCATCGTTCCGGGCAGACTTGCTGACTTCTTACTGATCGATGATCCACACAGTTTCAATATCGAAAAGACTTATAAAAAAGGTTTGAAAGTCTATGATGTGAACGAATATCAGGAAGCTGATGAGACTTACTCCCTAGGCAAGGAATTCGAAGATACCGTCAAGATCAAGACACCGGATCTTTCAAAGTTCAAAGTAACAGTCGAAGGTCCGGACCGTGACGTCAATGTCAGAGTCATGAACATCAACCGTGCTAGCAATCTGACGATACCGGAATTTGTAAAGATGCCGGTAAGAAATAATGAATTGATCTGGCAGGATAGCGGATGCGTCCTGACCATGGTCCTGGAAAGACATGGCAAAAACGGCAGCATCGCCTATGGCTTTGCCAAGGGAGATTGCCTTAAACAGGGAGCTGTCTGCTCAAGCCTTAGTCATGACAGCCATAACATCATCATCCAAGGCAGCAGCATCGAAGACATGCATCTTGCCGTTGACCAGGTGATCGCCAACCATGGCGGTGTAGCTGCGGTATTAAACGGCGAAGTCAAAGGCTTCCTATCATTGCCAATTGCCGGACTGATGAGCAATAAGTCGGTTGAAGAAACAGCCCGTCAGTTTATCGAGATCCGTAAGGCATTTGAAGATCAGGGTTATGTTCACCGCAATACCATCATGAACTTTGCTCTTATTGCCCTTACCTGCATCCCGAAGATCAGACTTACCGATCAGGGCTACATGGATACGGAAAATCTGAAGATGGTCCCGCTTTATGAAGAGATAGAGTGCTGATCTTGGATAATATATATAAATAATAAAAAGCCTGCATGATGCAGGCTTTTTAATTACTCATTATATTTATTACTCGAAACCGATGATCAGTCCGCCTCTTTCTGCGTAGTAGGTACAAAGAGCGGTACAGGAACGGATAATGATATCAGCGTTAGGGAATTTCTTTAACAGAGCATCCTTCAAGCCATTGGCGATCTCCATGTTGAAGCACTGATCGATTCGGACCTTGCCACCATGATATCCCATCTTAAGCATCTGGTTGACAGCGGCTAAAAGCATTTTTTTATTGCCGTGGGAGATGTTGCATTGCTTGATCGTTCCCTGATCGGAAGCATAACCGATAAATTTGATGTTAAGCAGTTGGGCTACCTTGGCGATCGCCGGTGACAGTCTTCCGTTTTTTGCCAGGTTGTAGAGCGATTGCAGACAGAAGATCAGATGGGTCTGCTTCTGATAGGCGCTTATCTTGTCGACTATCTCGCTAAACTGCAGGTTCTGATGGAATAGTTCGACCAGCTTTTCCATGATCAGTTCCATTTCACCACCGGTCGAGAGGGAATCAACTACGTGGATCTTAACCTTAGGATGTGCTTCGATGTACATGTCTTTGGCACTGATCGCAGAGTTGTAGCTGCCTGAAAGACTGCTGGAGATAGTTATGCAGAAGATCTCATCGGCTCCCTCAAAAGCTTCCATCCAGTCCTGCGGACTTGGACAGGAAGACTTGGAAGCATCCTTGCTTCTTTCCATAGCAACAACAAGTTCTTCACATTCCACTCCGGGCTCATCAACAAATTCCCTGTCTTCGACCCGGATCCTTAAAGGAACTGTAGTGTAATCAACATCCAGATCGGTAAAAAATACATTGGATGAAGAATCCGACACTATTCGATACTTCATAAAACACTCCTTAAAAACTATAAATGTTTACAGTACTTATGATCTACTTTTAATTATAACCCTTATGTTTGAACAACAGTGGAAGTTGTTTAGGTTATATGTAATTAAAAACCATTTCTATGGAAATGGTTTTCATTTTTATCATTTTTCTTCGATGGTCCTTAATGCCTCACGGATGCTGATGCCTTTTTCCTTAGCAACGGCCGCCAGGTCATCGTGTTCGTATTTATAGCGCTTGACACCATAGCCGGAAGATTCTTTGCGTCTGATCTTGCCGAACGGGGTATCAGTCTCAACGATCTTTCTGTCTAAGGTAAAGCGGTCGCAGGCGATCATTCTGATGCCGATGGTCGAAGTATGCTTGAAGATCACTCTGACCATCTTTTCCCTGTCACTTTCGCTGCAAAGCACTCTAAGCAGAACGCCGGGACGGGATTTTTTCATGTTGACCGGAACGGTGAAGACTTCAAGAGCTCCGGCTTCAAACAGACGATCCATTGCAAAACCCAGTTCCTCACCGGTCATGTCATCGACATTGCAATTGAGTTCATAGACCTTATCGGTATTATCAGCACTTTCTCCCAGGATCGCTCTTACGCAGTTGGCTGCTTCAAAGTCCTTTTTGCCCATGCCATAACCGATCGAGTCGATGCTCATGACAGGCATGTTGCCAAAGGAGGTCGCGAAGTGCTTAAGCAAAGCAGCTCCGGTCGGGGTACACATTTCACCACTGATACCGTTGCTGTAGGATGGAACACCTTTTAAGATGTAGGCTGTTGCCGGGGCCGGTACCGGAAGGATACCGTGCTGGGTCTTGACCTGACCGCTTCCGACATTGATCGGCGATACTACTACTTTGTCCGGATCGATCATTTCCATCAAAAGACAGACCGCCGTGATATCAGCTACCGCATCCATCATACCAACTTCATGGAAATGGACCTGTTCGACCGGGGTACCATGGGCATGGCTTTCAGCTTCAGCGATCAGCTGATAGACTACTAAAACATCCTTCTTAACTTTATCCGATACATTGAGATCTTCAACGACATGAGTGATCTCGTGCATGCCGCTATGATGGTGATGATCGTGGTCATGATCATGATGGTGTTCATGTTCGTGCTCATGATCATGAGTTTGATGATGTCCGTGGAAATCAACGCTTTCCTCTTCTTCACCATCGATGGTAACTACCATATGCGTACCGGTTATGCCGCACTTTACGGAAGGTTCATATTTAACATTGACCTTAGGAATACCCAGCTTGTTGATCCTTTCGATAAAGGCATCCTTGTCCGGGATCAGTTCCAGAAGGGCAGCTGTAAGCATGTCGCCTGCAGCACCCATGTTGCATTCAATAAATAAAGTCTTCATCTTCTATCCTTTCGTTCTGTAAAGAAAACACTCATCCTTGTTGCATACAGAAAAAATCTTTCTGTTGCTTTAAAGCGGTGAGTGCTGGACACTCTTACCTGCTAATGCAGGCCTTAATTCCATTCAACATTAGCATCTGTAAGTTTAAAAAGCAAATCATTTATCTAAAGGGTCTTCAGCAGTTCAGGCAGCTCGTCAAGGGAACTGATCCTGATCACGGCTTTGGATCTGCTCGCATTGCTTGGATCAAACCAGATCGGCGTTATTCCCGCATGATAGGCACCAAGGATATCTGAGGAATAGGTATCGCCCACAAAGACGGTCTCCTTATTGGTAACGCCAAGACGTCTCATTGCTTCGTTATAGATATCCGCATCCGGTTTATGCATGCCTACATCCTGGGAAACGATCACGGTATCAAGCAGATCCTTAAGTCCGCTATACTCCACTTTCGCATTCTGGCCAAAGGAACGTCCGTTGGTGATGACACCAAGTTTGTAATCCTTCTTTAATAGTTCGAGCAGCTTGCGGGCATTATCGAAAGGCATGACGAAGCGGTACTGGTTCTTGTCCCAGTATTCGTTGAAGTCATCGATCGGGAATTTCTTCTTGTATTTGCGCTCGTATAATTCGCCGATCATGTCCTTGCGCATATAGCCACGCATATCGTAAAGAAGCAGGTCCTGGATAACCGCTTCCTTCTCGATCTCATCTTCGATCCCGATAAGTTTATCGACGATCTCATAGTAGCAATCATAGGTATATAGTTTACGGTTACCGAGGGTATCGTCAAAATCAAACAGTACTGCCTTAATCATATTTATTCTCCTTTATGATCTGGATCTTAGATCATTTAATAGCTCTTCTCTGCTTTGCGGATCGAAGTGACCAACGATGGCCAGCTCAAATGGATAAGGTTCAAGCTCCTTAAGCATGGCATTTGCTTTATCCGGGTGATCGACCCAATCATTTCCCTGCAACTTTAAGCATGCTGCATCACCTAGAAACAGGACTTTTTCTTCTTCTACGTAGATCATGACGCCATCATCGCTATGCGGGTTGCTGATCTTTTTGATCAGTACGGATACTCCTCCAAGATCATGCCTTAACTGCCTGTCAAACAAGATCTCAGGCATGATAGGTCTGATATCCCGGAAATCCCGGTATTCCTCACGCATGGCAGCTTCACAGAACGGTTCGATCATGCCACTGCCTACTGATTCTTCGAATACATCCTGATCCCAGATCTTGCGGGCATAGGGAAGAAGCAGATCGTAGGTATCCTTACAGGCGATGGCCGGGCAATCAAAGGCGCCCAGTCCAAAGCAATGATCCCAATGATAATGGGTAAGGATGACCAGATCCGGTCTCCTTAATCCTTTTTCATCCAACATGGCCAAAAACTCCCTGGCATGCTGCCTGGAGTTTCCCGCATCCACCGCCAGTGATAGATGATCACCTTTGACATAGCCTAAAGATGGCCTGTCGCTGCTTTGCTTAAGGTCGGTATAGAAGATGCGTTTTGAGTATTGATGAAGCATATTTATCCTTTTCAGTCTAATTAAACCATAGAAGTCATTCTTTCTTCTACCTTAAATTAAAAATCCCGTAATTGCTTACGGGATCGTTTTATTCTATATCGAACTCCGGCGGTACATCGATCTCTTCACCGACATACTTGCCATCCTTCTTGCGCTGACGGACACATTCCGAGAGCAGATATTCGATTTGACCGTTAACGGAACGGAAATCATCAGAGGCCCAGGCAGCGATGTCGTTATACAGCTTTTCGGATAGTCTTAATGGTATCTGTTTCTTTTCAGCCATTAATACAGACTTCCGGAATTAACGATAGGCTGAGCGTCATGGTTGCCACAAAGTACTACCAGCAGATTGGATACCATTGCGGCCTTGCGCTCTTCGTCGAGATCGACGATCTTTTCTTCGCTCAGTTTTTCCAAAGCCATTTCGACCATGCCTACGGCACCATCAACGATCATCTTACGGGCATCGATGATAGCAGAAGCCTGCTGACGCTGCAGTATTACGGAAGCGATCTCCGGAGCATAAGCCAGATAAGTGATCCTGGCATCGATGATCTCCAGACCGGCTTCCTGAACCTTGCTTTGGATCTCTTCCTTGATCCTTAAGGCAACGATTTCCGAAGAACCTCTAAGACTTCCTTCATCTGCTACACCATCACCGGTGGTATCGATATTCTGGGCGACATCATACGGATAGATACGGACGATATTTCTTAAAGCCGAGTCACACTGCAAGGACAGATATTCCTTGTAGTTATCGACATTGAAGACTGCTTTGGCGGTATCGGTGACCTTCCAGATTACCGCAATACCGATCTCGACCGGATTACCCAGACAATCATTGATCTTCTGACGGCCGTTATTCAGGGTCATGGCCTTTAAGGAGATCTTCTTGCTTGCAACGGTTGCATTGGCAGCAGCGGCAGCTGAAGGCAGATTGCTGGTCGTTGTATCTACGATATCACGGCTTTGAGCCAGTTTGGTGGTAGCAGCCGGGTTTACAGCGCTACAGAATGGGTTTACATAATAGAATCCTTCTTCCCTGATGGTACCGACATAATTACCGAACAGGGTAAGGACTAAAGCTTCCTGTGGTTTTAAGACCTTTAATCCCGCGGTCATGACGCCGCAGACCGGGATCAGGACGGTGCCAAGTATCAGTAATAAAGCACCAGGCAATGTCCTGTAGCTATCAAGCAGGAAAGCTCCGTAAATGATTAGGAAGACACCGGCAATCATGCCCAGTATAAGCGAGAGAAGCATGATCATGCCATTTTTCTTGGTAGTATATATTTTTTCTTGCACTTTCTTTTCCTCCATATTTATATCTCTACGATATCATTATGATATCAAAGCTAAAGAAAGTCAAGATATAAAAAGTTCCGAACATATCGGAACTTACTTGCTTATGAATTCTTTGATCCTTTCTGCGTCATGGTATCCCTTGTTGTAGAGACCGTTTATCGCCTCCAGATCCTTGGTCAAAGTACCCATGTTACCAATGGAATCAGGAGAGACGATCAAGACCTTTCCTTCCTTTTCCAGCTCGATGCATCTATCCAGTTCCCGGTTATAAACATTGGCTCTGTTAGCCAAAGCCATTCCGGCTTTAGGATATCTTCTTTTAACAAAGCGGGCCAGGAATTCATCCTTTCTGGAATCACGGCGGTAATCCTTTGGTCTGGTAACGATCGCCACCACCTTGTCACAGCCATGGGCAAAGGCATAGTCGATCGGGATCGGATCGACCAGTCCGCCATCGAAGTACGGGACACCATCATGCATATAAGCTCTATCAGCTACCGGTACATTGCTGGAAGCCTTTAGCTGCCAGAAATCATCCCTCTCGATCTCGCTTAATGGGAAGTAGCATGGTTTGCCCGTATTCGCATTCATTGCGACTACGACATACTGCTTGCCTGATTTAAGACCGGTATCATAGTCCAAAGGATTTTCCCCATCGTGCTTGCTCAGGGTCGAAAAGATGTAATCCAGAGAGATGTAGGAACCTGTTTTAAAGAAGTTGGCTGCACTCATGTATTCCCTGCGGAAGAAATATTCCGTATAGAAGGTATAATTCCTTCCCCGCTGGTTACAGATATAGGACATCAGATTGGCGCTTCCGGCTGAGATACCGATACAATAGTCAAAATGGATGTCATTATCCATGCAATAATCCAATACTCCGGCACCATATACTCCGCGGGTGCCACCGCCGATATCAATAACACCGATCATTCATATCTCCTCCGTTGCCCGTACATCATACCACATTAAAATCTTAATGGAGCCTATAAAAGGCAGACCGGATACACTTTAAACATTATCGGTTTTATGCCTGATTCTAAAGTTAACAAATAAAAAAGCGGGATGCTTCCCGCTTGGAATTATTGTTCCTGTTTTTCTTCTTCAGCCGCTTCTTCCTTGACCTCAGTCTTTGGTTCTTCGATCTTGGAAGCCAGGGTCATGCGGACCTTTTCCGCTTCCCTTCTGGCTGCAGCTGCTTCAGCCTTGGCCTGGATGGCCTCCTGTTCATACTGGCGGTTTTGCTCTTCCAGACGGCGCTGTTCTTCCATCCGGGCAGCTTTCTTATTGCGCTCGTTGCGTCTGACGATGCTGCCAAGCTTTAAGGAAATGGTCAAAAAGACCAGACCGATAAAGATGGCGATGATCGCCAGACCCATTTCTTTAAGCACACCAAGCGAGCCCTGGACGATCGAGTTGGTAAGCAGGATATTGAATAGCTGCTTGTTGCGGAAATAGATCCAGCCCAAGCTAAGACCACCACCGATGATCAAGACCATCGCGATGAAACTGATCAACTTCTTAAGAAACTTCATATTATTGCTCCCTACTCCGTTATATTAGTCACTGGAAGATGATGTTGGCATGTAAGGGATCAGCTGATTAGCCAGATTGTGGATATTTCTGGTCTGGATCAGAACCTTTCCGTTTCCATGGAATTCGTTGACGAAGCCTTCACCTGACTTGAATCCGATCACACCAGAAGCCGGTTTGATCTCATAATCCAGAGCAATATCCCAGGCAACGACATGCTCGTTATCGATGATCAATGGGCTGCTATCGGTAACTTCCATTTCGATCATATCGCCGAAGGCGTTGATCAGAAGGTCGCCATATCCTTCAGTCTCCATGACGAAGAAGCCGCCGGTACCACCAAGCAGAGCCTTACCGAAGCTCTTCTGACTTACGACATTGTAGTTGATGGTATTATCGCAGGCTAAGAATGCACCATTGTTAAGACGATACTGCTGATCGCCGACACTTAAGGTTCTGATGCATCCCGGAGTTGATGGGGCGATACCGATACGGGCGCCATCAGCAACACCGCGGGCATAGGTCATGAACATGCTTTCACCGGAAACCATTGAACGGCCAACGGCCTTGAAGAAACCGCCGATTCCGCCTGTACTGGCATTGAGTTTGCCTTCCAGTTCAACGTTTTGCATGTAGCACATGCCACCATTTTCGACCTTGATCACTTCATCAGCATCAAGTGTAACTTCTACCAAAGGATTATCTGTGTCACCAATTACTTGATATTTCATTTTTGTTCTCCTTGACTATCTTTTGTTGTCATTATTAATTTTAATAAGTTGTTAAAAAGCAGTCAATGAATGACTGTTATTATGAGCTTTAAACTCAGATACCGGCGCATTTTTTAAGCATCAGGACGATCCAGATGTACATCACTGTCTTAGGAAGCATCACCATGCCCATCATAGGGATCCTGGAAGCAAACAGTACTACCGGTAAGTAGAAAGCGAAACTGAGTAAGATCGCCAGCCACATCCAGTTAAGGGCTTTGTCCTTGCCACCGGCCTTTTTATAGACGTAGATGATGACCAGGATGCCAAGAATGGTAAACGGAATGTTGCGGATG
This sequence comes from Erysipelotrichaceae bacterium, assembly GCA_017512625.1. The sequence continues at coordinate 3,591 of JAFWFB010000005.1, read as the reverse complement.
ATACCGAAAGATAAAGGAGCATCTGCTGATAGCCACTGATTCTGCGGCAGTAAGCAAAGCAGGATACGGATCACTGCCAGAACAACGATGATCTTTTCTGTTTTCTCATCTTTCTTGCCAAAATGCTCTTCAAGTCCCTTGAAAAGCAATACATAGAAGATGGTCATCGTAATGCTGGTGACCAGCTTGCCAAAACCAAGACTTACCGGATGATTGTCAATGCCATCTGTCCAAAGGGCATACATGCGCGGAACCAGATGGAAGGAATCACCAGATCCCAGGATCAGGGTCGCGATACCAAACAGTTTTATTGCCTTATTGTTATTTTCTTTTCCTTTTGTGAACAAGCGATATCCCATCACGATCGCAAAGATCAGATAGAATACTTCAAATACGCTCTCACCAATTGCCTGTCCCATAATAAGCCTCCATAAATAACCACATCAATTCTTTCATAATCATCCTTACTAAGCAATAAATAAGCCGGTCTTTGACCGGCTTATTATCATTACTTCGCTTTTTTACGACTGGTTTTTTTCTTTGCAGGTTTGGTTTCTTCCTTGCTTTCCTCACCCATCATCTTGGCCATCATCTCTTTTCTGGCTTCGATCTTTTTGGTGATCTCCGGATCGAAGGCACGAGGAATCGGATTGGCGATCGCATTGACGATGGTCTCGGAATAATCCCTGGCAAACTCGATCGATCTGATCAGGGTATCGGGATCCATTCTCTCCAGACAATCGCGGTAGCTATGGAAATCAGAACCGCCGCGGTAGGAAAGCTGTCCGAAATAGCTGGCCGGTACACCGGCAGCAGCGAAACTGGAAGAATCGGAACTTGCCATGCCAAGCTCGGTCTTGATCGGCCAGCCTTTTTGCTTAGCAAAGCCTTCAAACTGGTGAAGGGCTGAAGCATTGGCACTGCAGGTAAACTGGTTATAACCGATCGAAACACCGGCCATATCATAATTAAGGTTGTAGATGACCTTATCCAGTTCGTCCTTATGGGCTTCACAATATTTACGTGAGCCTACCAGTCCGATCTCTTCGCTTCCGCACCAGACAAATCTGGTCGTACGAAGTCCCGGATTTTCCTTGTAATGTCTTAACAGTTCCAGGATCGTGATCGATCCGCTGGCATTATCCCAGGCTCCGCTGGAATAAGGAACAGAATCATAGTGTGCCGAGAACAGTACCTCCTCATCAGGGATGCGGGTACCCGGGATCAGGGCAACGACATTCTGAGCCGTGGCCTTGAATTCCTTATATTCATTGATCAGGACTACTTCCTTGCCCAGATAATTCTGGACCAGCTTTTCTGCAACCGTCATATGGACCGATACGCCCGGGAAATCCGGACTGGCGCCCATCATGGTTGTCGGACGAGGATCTCTGATCAGTCTATCGTCATCATAGAGACTGCCATGCATGGCGATATAGCCCTTGGCTCCGGCTTTCTTCAGTTTCTTGGCTGTTGCTGCACTTACTCTGGTAGCGATCAGACAGATCTTATCCTTGACGGAAAGAAGATAGGTATCATCATCGGATTCCATGTAGAACAGTTGCCCTTTGACACCTCTTTTTGGCGTATTGCCGCTTTTCATAATACCCATGACCGGGAATTTCCGGCCATCGACACTAAGCGATGCCTTGACTACCTCGGCCCGGTCGATCTCATATGGCTCCTGCCATACTTTGACCCCTTCATCTTCCACCATCTTCTGAATGATATCGGCTGCTCTTTTTTCTTCTTCGGTGCCGGTCACTCTGATGAATGAGATCTTCTTAAGACTTTCCCATGCGCGGTCACGATTTACTGACATAAACAATCCTCCACTTTTTTTATCATTATAATTACTTAGCCGATCCTCTTTCAAGAATCAACCTCATTGATGTAGGCATTTTCGGCTCTGATTATCAACTCACCACCGAAAAGATCGATGAAATCCCTGATGGCGCCATTATAGATCTTGACCCCTTCTTCACCCAAGCGGTCTTTAAGGATCTTTAGCGCGACTGAAAGGAGGTTTCCGACCTGATAGTCGAAGCTTTTGACATAGGTTTTGCCAAAACGGGCCTTTTTCTCGCTGATCCTTTGCCTATCGCCTTCCTTAAGGTCCAGATGCCAATGAAATTCACAACACTCATCACCATTTGAAAGTCTTTGCTTGATGGTGCAATGATAGTCAGGATTAAAGGCGGAATATAAACTTTCATCGATGACCTGACAATAAAGCCGGCCATAATCAAGAAGGTCATGCTCTTTCCAGGCCTCAAGCCAGCCACAGGTATAGACTTTCTTAACGGCACCATCGCTTCCCTGATAAAGATCAGCAGAAGGTCCCGGGGTCTTTACCGGTTCACTGTCCAATTCACCATAGGCGCTGTAGCTTACATAATCAAGTTGATCCTGATTGGCCGGGGCTCTTTTAGCCATTATCTGTCCTCTTTGTCTGCCGATGGTCCTAAAGATCTCCAATACTGCTTCCTTGCCCTTTTCACCCTGTGCGATCTGAGCATGCTTGGATAACAGCGCTGCCAGGATGGCGTGCTGTTTGGTATGATTCATTATATTCTGGTCCATATGCTTGCTCCATTCATATTTTCATTATAAGCACGGAGTGTCTTTCAAACAAAGGCATTACTCTTGCACAAACAAATTAATGTATATAGTCTAGAGGTGGAGGTATAACTTATGCGTCGTCTATTATCACTATTTATCTCTGTAATCGTTATGGTTGCCTTAACCGGATGTACCGGTTCAAGCAATGAGGAAAAGGATCAATTAGCAAGGATCCAAGAAGCCGGAAAGATCGTTATCGGTACCGAAGGAACCTGGGCTCCATGGACATATCATGATACGACCGGAAAACTGACCGGTTATGATGTCGAAGTAATGCGTGCCATCGCTGAAAAACTGGGCGTCGAAGCCGAATTTAAGGAAGGACGCTGGGACGGCTTGCTTCAGGGTGTCGGAACCCGTTTCGATCTGATCGCCAATGGTGTCGATGTTACCGAAGAGCGTCAGGGTGCTTATGACTTCACCATTCCATATGCCTACAACCGTACTGTACTGGTCGTAGCTGAGGGCAACGATGAGATCAAGGATTTCACCGATCTCAAGGGAAAAGTCGCAGCCAACTCGATCGGATCGACCTACGAATTGCTGGCAACCGAATACGGTGCCACTACCGAGGGCGTCGAAAACCTTGCTGACTGCATGCAGATGCTAATGGATGGCAGGATCGACTTCTTCCTGAATTCCGAATCTTCCGTTCAAGACTACTTCCTTGAACGCCCTGATGCTACTGTCAAGATCGTCAATAAGACTGAAGATGCCTTATCGATCGCTTTCCCTCTACCTAAGGGCGATGATTCCAAGACCTTGCGTGAAGCTATCAATAAGGCTATCCAGGAATTAGCAGAAGACGGAACCTTGACCAGATTATCCGAGCAATTCTTCCATGGTTCGGATATCAGTAAGTAAGCTGGTATAAAACGAAAACAAAAAAGCCGAGCAATCGTAATGTCACTAACTTTAGCTGACATGATCCAAAGACTTTATGACCGCAGTTTCACCGTTCATGGTGAT
>JAFWFB010000070.1 GCA_017512625.1 Erysipelotrichaceae bacterium | reverse complement strand
TGTTCGTCAACGGCTTCGCTTTGCATCCTTTGAAGCGTTTCAATATCTTCCTGGTTAGTGAGTTCGTATTCCCGTTCAATATTGTATCCGTAGACCTCTCCGGTTCCTTTCTTGGTACAGAATCCGCTGGAATAGTAGCTGACACGAACATCGGTAGCGTTCTTCGGGAACAGTTTGGAGTAACCAAAGCCATGAGTGATATCAGCTATCTTGTTGATACCAAGACACAGCAGAACCGTAAGGGCAAAGATGCCAACTTTTTTAGGATCGATCTTGATCCTTCTTTTGTATACGCAATCGATGATTATCAAAACGATCAACGCTGCCAGATAAAGCACACACTGAAGTACGAAACCGATCTCCCTGCTGGCTGAAGCGATCATCATGATCACCACAAACTGATACAGATAAGAGACCAGAGGATAAGCAAAGAAGTTATCGGAAAGATCGCCGGCTTTCTCAGCTTTCGCATTGATATAGTCATGACGGACGATCAGATAGCTGGCAACAAGTAAGACGATCATCCAGACAAGGCTGAAGGAGAAAGTACCTTCGGCCGCGATCCAATAACCGATTCCCGCAAACTTATCCAGTATCGTTGCGAAGATCTCGACCCAGCTGGCAACCGGACTCAGATAGAATATACTGGCAAAATCAATATAGTAGCCGACACCATAGGCATGAGCGTAGACGATCACATTAAATAAGGCGTATAAAGCAATCGGTAAAAAGGAATAGGCACCGGTAATGATCACTGCATCCACCGGATGATTGGTCTTAAGGATGATGGCACTGTTGACGGTCATCAGGACTGCCGTTCCAAAGAAAATAGTCAGAAGCAGCAGGACATTGGCCTGTGACCCCAGACAGATCCCCCGGAAGAAGAAGATGATGGTTATCAAAAGGAAATTGACCAAATAGACAACGCATACTTCCAGCCACTGGAAGATAAGCAGGGTATTGACTTGCTTATCCTTGTTTACCGGCAGGGAATTAAAGATATCCAGTGCCCGCTTATTGGACTTAAAGTTGAGATTGATGAATGGCATCGTAAAAGCGATGATTCCATGGAAAGCTGTAAGCAGGATAATGTTGTCGACCAGATCACCAAGATACGATTTATCCTGGTCCAGTATATTTAAAATCGTAAAACAAGGACCGAAGAAGAACATGATCAGAAAGATAAAGAAGATCGTTTGCTTGTTCTTATTGATCAGGTAATTATAGAATTCTTTACTGAACATTATTTTACTAGGCCTCCTTTTTCTTCTATTTCATTGATAAACAGCTCTTCGAAGTTCATCGGCAGGGTCTCTAGCAGGATCGGACCGGTCTTTTTAAGCTGATCCATGATTTCCTGGTTATCACCCTTGATGACCATGTTGACGACTCTTCCGTTGCTTTTGAAATCAACGATATCGAAACCGGTGAAATCATCGATGGTCTTTTCGCTTTCGTAAGCCAGCTGATACTTATTGATCAGGGCTTTTTCTTCATAGAGATCGCCGGAAACGGTGATGTGGTGATCATCAAGGATTCCGAAGCAGTCACAGATATCTTCCAGTTCCTTAAGGTTATGGGAAGAGATGATAATGGTGGTCTCCTTTTCCTCGATCAGATCGGTCAAAGCCTTCTTGAAGTTCAGTCTGACCAGTGGATCCAGACCGTCAAAGGCCTCATCCAGGATCAGGATCTTCGGTGACAGGGAAAGAGCCATCAGCAGGAAGACCTGTCTTTTCATACCTTTGGAGAAGTTATTGATGTTCTTGTTCGGGTCAAGATGGAAGATCTCCAGATACTTTTCGAACTTCTCCTGATCGAAGTAATAGAAATACTGATACGACGCCTTCAGCGAATTGATGGTGCTGTTGCGTGAGAAATAAGGATCGTCTGGAACGATGATCATCGTTTTTTTGACAGCCTCATTCTCGTAGACATCCTGTCCATCGACCTGGATGGTTCCAGAATCGACTTGGTAAATACCGGTCAGACACCTTAATAAGGTAGATTTACCTGCACCATTGATACCGACCAGTCCGAAGATACTGCCGCTATCGATGGTCAGGTTCAGGTTTTTAAGGACCACTGTATCACCAAAGGATTTATTAAGATCTTTGATTTCAATCATGATTGATTTCCTCCTTATTGATGATCCGGATCAGTTCTTCACGACTAAGTCCGGACCCCAATGCTTCATTAACCGCATTGTTGAAGTTACTGATGGCTATCTTGCGTTCGTTGACGTCTTCACTAAGCGCAACAAAAACGCCCTTCTTGTTAATGGTATAGATATAACCATCGCGTTCCAGTTCAGCGTAAGCCCTTTGTACGGTATTGGGATTGATGGCCAGCTCTTCAGACAGCGAACGTACCGAAGGCAGCTTCTCATCCTTTTTCAGGACTCCTAACTGGATAAAGCGGATAATCTGATCTTTGATCTGCTGATATATTGGTTCCTTTCCTTGCAAACCAATTAAAAACATTAAATCACCTCGCTGTGTATTAACTGTATTAATTGTATTATCTGTAATATGAAATTGTCAATAAAAAAGAGAACGATATCGTTCTCTTTTATTCTTTATCCTTTTCTTCCTTGACGATCTTGTCAACTTTGCTCTTGATCAGCAGATGACTGATCAGGGAAGCAACAGCCAGGACAATGGCGATGATCGCCAGGACTATCGAAATGCTTTTGTTCATACTTAATTTATAACATAAAAAAAGAGCCCGAAGGCTCTGTTTTAGTCGTGAGTGAC
>JAFWFB010000069.1 GCA_017512625.1 Erysipelotrichaceae bacterium | reverse complement strand
TTATCGCATTCCTTGGCTTCAAAATCGATGTATTTGCCCTTGTAGACGCCATTATAATCGGTAGTGCTCGGTTTTTTGAAATAAGCCTCGGTGATCTTGGCTTTGGATCTTTGCGGGTAGTCTACCTTGACGATCTGGATCGGCGTCGGTTTTTTATAGACGACAGCGATATCGTTATTCAGATACCAGGTATTGGTCCGGTTGAGATCATCTTCCAGAGCCATTCCCTTGTTGCTGTAATTGGTTACTTTGCTATAGGTCCTGCTGGCCTTATTGGGATAATTCATAACTAAATTATACTTTATTTATTATTCTGTTCCTTAATTATTAGTTTGGGCTTATATAATATACGCTACTGTTATTTGCGATATAATTTAGACAGAGGTTAAGAATATGGAAAATATCAATATCTTAAAATATGTGATCTTGCTTGCCTTGATCGTCTATTTGCTCTATGCAAGCCTCAAGATCGTCCGTGAATCTACGGCAGTCATCGTTGAAAGACTGGGTAAATATCATCGCACCTTGGAAAGAGGTATCAATTTCATCGTACCGGTCATTGATCAGTGCGTTAAGAAGATCAGCTTGAAAGAGCAGGTCATGGACTTCGATCCGCAGCCGGTCATCACCAAGGATAACGTAACGATGCAGATTGACTCCGTTGTCTATTTCAAGATCTTTGATCCGCGTCTTTATACCTATGGCGTCGTCAATCCGATCGTCGCGATCGATAATCTGACCGCCACTACCCTGCGTAATATCATCGGTGATCTGGAACTCGATGAGACTTTGACATCCCGTGATGTCATCAACTCCAAGATGAAGACCATCCTTGATGAGGCTACCGACTCCTGGGGAATCAAGGTAACCAGAGTAGAACTTAAAAACATCACTCCGCCTGCAAACATTCAGGAATCCATGGAGAAGCAGATGAAGGCGGAAAGAGACCGTCGTGAGACTATCCTGGAAGCCGAAGGACACAAGCAGGCTGTCATCACCAGAAAAGAAGGTGACAAGCAGGCTATCATCCTGGAAGCTGAAGCCAAGAAAGCCGCTGAGATCGCTGCTGCTGAAGCAAGAGCCAGATCGATCGAACTGGTCTATGAAGTAGAAGCTCAGGGTCTTAGAAAACTTAAGGATGCTGCCGGACATGATGGCATGCTCATCCTCAAACAACTCGAAGCTTTGGAGAAAGTTGCTGACGGCAATTCGACCAAGCTTATCATTCCAACTGACATGGCCAGACAGGTTTCCGGTGTTTATAGCGTAGCCGAAGTCCTAAAGGAAGGACTTAAGGACGCCAATCTTAAAGCTGTCAAAAACGAAGGTGGATTAGAAGATGAATGCTGCGATGAGGATCAAAAGCTTAGATAATCCTGAATTAATGGCTATCCTGGTCTCCTTTATCGTTTTCTTTTTCATTGCCTATGGCATGGTCGTCGTATTAAGCGAAACAGCCCTGAAGAATAAAAAGAAACCGGCCAAAAGACAGGTTTTGCCAAAAAGGGATATCGATGTCTATAAAACCCTGCTCGGTAATTCCCATAAATCGATCAAGCATCAGTGTCTGGAAGAATTCGATGATACCGGTGATAGTTTCTGGCGCCATCAATTTACGCAATTTATTCTCGTTTTGGGCATTTTAATCGCCTTAATTATGGTATGATTTAATTACTTCGTAATATGCCTATTATATTTTTTGTAATGTTGGAGGAGTTATATGGAGAAGCTGAACTTAACTATTAACGACATTTTAAGCAAAGAGTTCGCTGTAGAATTCAAAGGCTACAGCGCTATTGAAGTAGATACTTTACTGGATCAGGTCATTGAAGATTACCGTATTTTTGATTCCAATGTTAAGGAACTTTTAGATATCATCGATGAGCTGCGCAAACAGCTCGATGAGCAGAAAGAGGAGCTTAACAAGGCCAATTCAAAGATCGAATATCTCGATCTGTCCAATACTACCTCTTACAGCTCGATAGATCT
>JAFWFB010000068.1 GCA_017512625.1 Erysipelotrichaceae bacterium | reverse complement strand
TGAATGGTGTCTGTAATTATGTAGGATGTAGGAATACTCAACTGCTCTGATGTTTGCATGCGACGAAAGAAAGTTATTGCTTTATATGATCATAGAAAGTGTCGTTATCTATTCTTTTTATAAGCATCTGCCTGCGTATCCCAACATAAAAAAATCTTTCAATAGCGATCTAAGCCTAGTCCCTTGCTTACAGGGCCTGCCTATTGCTCTATCTTCCTTGAAACCCGGCCCATTTAAGCTGCAGATCTTCAAGATAGGAAGAAACATATGATTCATCGGAAAACTCATTCATTTCATAATCCACGTCCCTGGTAAGTGTGCCTTCCCTAAGACGTTTAAGGATATCCTGAGCAAAACCATTCAGGATGTTTTTATATTCGCTGATGGTTTCCTTGGCGAATCTTCCCTCATTTATCCATTGCTCAACGAAGTAATAATCCCTCTGCAACATAAACAGGATCGTTACATCATCCAGCCAGTCGCAACGAAACGGGTAAAACAGCAGTCTTTCCCATGTATCGTCATTGATGTCTTCGTTCATAAAGTCGATGGCTTGCGAATATGATCTAAGGGCATCTTTGCCTGTTTTTCTCTGCTTGAAAAACTGCGAAAGATATTCCCTGCGCCATTTATTCTCTATTTCTTTGGGTATGTGGTAACTGTCATATTCCGCCCTTACGCCATCGACATCCATAAAAAAGTGTCTTCCACAGTATTGCACGAATAATTCCTTGGCTTTTTCCATTTCCGTTTTCATATCTTATGCCTGTTTTCTTTTCAAGGTATAGGTCGTGGTCTTTGAATAGGATGTTTCATCGCTGGAGCGTGATTCATAATCATCAGTCCTTCCGGCTTTGCTGCCAACGGTAAAAAGGATCCCGTATTCATCATTTCTATAGGAAGCCATGCCCATTCCCCAATGGTGGTCAGATAAAGGGATGCGAGAAGATCACGGGTATTTTCAGGGATATCCTGCTCATTCAGCGGCGTATTATGATCCAAAGGTCGTTATAATCATTACCATTCATGATCTATCACCTTCATCTGTCTTCGGGCTAAGCCGGACTTATGATTCTCTAATATAATTGTAACAAGAGACTGCTAATCAGTCATTAATCAAGACTGTTTCAGACCCTTTATAACGATAAAAAGAGCGCTTCTTTAAAAGCGCTCTTTTATTCTTCCTTATTTAGAATCTTCCTGGCATCATATTGCCACCCATACCACTTCCGGCGGTAGACATGGCAGCTGTTGCGGAATACTGCGTTCCATTGACTTCTACGGTATAGGTATTGCCTGCTTCAAGTTCTGAACAGCTGAAGATGATGTTAGAGAAAGCTTTGGCACTGATGTGCTGGAACAGGACATCTCCCTGCTCATCCAGGATCCTGATGATGGTATTGGCAGAAGCATTGCCATTTAAGTTAAGCATCAGTGAAGCCTGGGAAGAGTTTCCGGAGAAACCGGCAGCCATACCGGATGAACCGATCGCAATGATCGTTCCTCCATTGACCTTGAGTGAATCATTACTTGCACCATCCAGGGCACCATTGCCATTATCGCTTGGTCCATCGACGATGATGGTTCCTCCTTCGATATACATCTGGCCATTGCTATCGAGTCCATCGCCCCTGGTATTGACATAGACATTTCCACCAGAGATCGTCAGGGTAGCGGTAGTGGTATCGCTGCTGGCATTGAAGCCATCATCACTGGAAGTGACGCTGATCTCGCCATCGATGACATTGATCGTCGTAGCCTCGATTCCCTCGTAAGAGTTTTCGATCACGACATCTCCTGCATTGAAGGTAAGGGTTCCATCCGCATGGATACCGTCATCACCGGTATTGATAACGATGCTTCCACCGTTGATCTCGATATCGCCATTGGAGTGGATAGCATCATCCTCGGCGCTGATCTCGATGCTTCCACCGTTGATGGTAAGCATGGTTCCGGCCTTTAAGCCTTTATAGCTTCCATCATCGCTTGAAGCAGTGCTTGTTTGAGCAACATTAAACTGTTCCATCGCTCCCGGAGCTGCAGGCATCTCGCCGCTTTGGCCCATCGGCATCTGGTTTCCCTGACCCATCATCTGCGGTCTTTCACCGCTCATGTTGCTACTATTTCCCTGAGGTCCCATGCCCATGTTTTCAAACATCTGCATGACCTCGTTATTATCGCTTACATTCTGGATGTTTTCGGTGTTGCCTGCTTCGATCTTCAGATCTCCATCCACGATCGTCAGGTTAGCATCAGCCGCAATACCATCACCACCGGACTTAATGGTGAGGGTTCCGTTATTGACCTGGATGTTACCCATACCGGTCTCGGTATTGTCGGTCTTGATTCCATCGTTACCGCTGCTGATGGTGATATCGCCATTGTTGATGGTGACATTATCCTTGCCTTTTACACCATTATTTAAAGCTTCTACGCTAATGGTTCCGGATTCGATCACCAGATTATCGGTCGATGCGATGCCGTTGTTGATATAGCCATAGACAGCAAGGCTTCCCTGCCCATTGATCGTCAGATCATCACGGGCATAGAGTGCTGCTCCTTCAGCATCTTCTGCCAATGTATTGCTTTCATCTCCACTGGTAAGAGTGTTGGTAGTTCCTTTTTCCAGATGGATCACTGCCAGATCAGCATCGCTGATCTTGATGGCACTATCGTTTAGACAAGTGATATCAGCACCATTTAGGATCAGGACTACATTGCCATTGCAATTGACTTCGACCTGACCGTCGCTGAGACTTCCGCTTAAGACATACTGTCCCGGATTAGAGATCAGGATGTGATCGCCATCGATCTGGATACCTGAACTGGAAGCGCTACTTGCGCCATCCTCTAAGCTGATGGCTACAGCTGAACCGGTATCTACATTGACACTGACATTGGCCTGGTTTTCTACGGCTTCCTCAGGTGTTGTGCCGTTATTGATACCGAAGATGACGATACCGACAACCAGTAACAGGGAAACAGCGATCGTTATGACTCTGATCGTTGCTTTCATTACAATCCCTCTCTTTCCAGATCATAGGTAGCTACCATGACAGCGAGGTTACTGTTACGGGTCTTGATCTCGTCGATCATCCTCTTATCGACCTTGGAATCTTTGAATTTAGCCTTGTAGGTCAGATCGATCAGGCTGCCCAGATTGGTCGATTTGATCTTGACGATCTCAGCTTGTACACTATAATTCTTGAAAATGTCATCAAACAGTTCGCTGTAATCGTAATCTTCCGGAATGGTGATCTTAAGCAGTTTCCAGTTATCGTTTTCAACTCCCAAGACACCCAGAAGGATCACTACTACAGCTACGATCAAGGTAAAGATCAAAGCGATGCCGACATAACCCATGCCCAGGATGACGCCTAAGGTCATGACGATAAAGATCGCGGTTATTTCCTTGCCATTGCCGGCAATACTTCTAAATCTTACCAGTGTGAAGCTACCGGCTACCGCTACCGCGATACCGAAGTTGCCATTGACCATCATGACGACCATGCACATCGCTACCGGCAACAATACCAGCGCCGCTTTAAATGACGGGCTTAACTGGTTTTTAAACGAGAAGATGAGTTCTACCAGCAATCCGAAGATGGCTGCTACGCTCAGACAGATAAGCAGACCGCTTAACTGGATCGGTGTTGATAAGATACTATTTAACATAAGATACTCCTTGATATTCTATTGAATCATTCATTTTAGCCAGGCTTGCTCCGATCTTGGAGAAAGGGGCCTGATAAATATTGAGTCTTTCCATTTCCTTTAAAAGCCAGGAAGGAATCGAAGCTGAAGTCTTGATCTCCATCAGTATCTGATGACGATCATCCATCAAAGACTGCAGGTTTAGAGCTTTTTGCTCAGATTCATCCCAATCTCCGAAACAGATATCGCTATCCAGCGTTACCCGAAGATTCGGATCAGATGGATCATACATGGCGATGCGTTTGTAGCCGACATAGATCTTCTTACTAAGGCCATAGCGTTTGACCATGTTGATGATCTCGGTCTCGGTCTTTGGCCGGTCACTGTCGATCCTTTTTCCTTCAAGCAGTCTTTTGGCCTGACGATAATCGGTGACCAGTCTTTGCTTATAGCCGATGCCGTCATATTTTTTCTTAAGTTCAATAAAGACTTTCTGATCATCGCTGATCTTGCCATAACAGCGAAGTCTTAGCTTTTCCTTAAACTGAGGTCTTTCGATGGAACGGCGGATCAGATAGCAGTCATTGGTATCATAGTAGATATTGCTTATGTCGCTTTTTCCGTATTCATCGGCTTTAAGATGCTCATATAGGGTCGGCAGCAATTGCTGGCACTGTTTTTCATCCAGCCAGAATTTCTTTTCGATCCTTTGGAAACTACAGATATCTTTCATCTCTTTTTCCTCCTTGCAATTGAAGTTTATCTTTTCAATCTGAACTGAAAAGGGAATGAAGATGAACTTTATCTGAAATAAAAAAAGCAGAGTTATCTGCTTTTTGTTTTTATTGGTTATTGTTAGTGGACGCTTAGTCTTCGAGCAGCCAGCCCTGCTTTATCGCATAGTCTATGTTTTGTTCTATCCACGCATAGACCTCGGGCATGAACTCCTTTACGATGGCTTCCCTTTTTTCGACCTGACTTCTGGTGGTCTTGCGATACCAGGTATGTCCTTCAGTAAGCATGTTATGGATAAACGGCTGAATACGGTCCATGCACACGGCGTATTTGGCATCAGCACTTTCTTCCGCTTCAAATTCTTCCCAGAGCGATTTCAGATACTGTCCCTGTTCCGTTGGAAGAATGCTATACAGTTTTTCAGCAGCAGCCATTTCCCTTTCATGTTTGTCATGATGGGCTTCCTCGTCGAAGGCATAGGTATCACCGGCATAGATCTCGATCAGGTCATGGACCAGACACATCGATACACACCGCTCGATGTTGACCTTTTCCTTGGCGTATTCCGCAAAAAGCAGGGCCATTACCCCGATATGCCAGGAATGCTCGGCATCGTTTTCCCGGCGGGAACGGTCTATTAACAAGGTGTGACGGAAGATGCCCGTCATCTTGTCGATCTCGGTAGTAAACTCCAGCTGTTCGTTGAGCCGTTGATTCATGGAGGGTAATAATCTGCTTTCCATTTCAATACTCCTTTACGTTTTTATAAGAGTATTATTTGATCATGATATCCAAAAG
>JAFWFB010000067.1 GCA_017512625.1 Erysipelotrichaceae bacterium | reverse complement strand
TCCTGGCAGCGGCCGCTTCCCTTAATACCCTAGGTAAACGTAACGGTATCAAGCCGGTCTATGGCATGAAGATCGATCTTGATGATGGTGGCAGAAGCTACCCGCTTTTCCTTTACGCCGCCAACATCGAAGGCTATAAGGGACTGATAAGACTAAGCAGCAAGATCAATACCGAAGATCTTAAGGTTGATCTTGCAAACATAAAACCCTACCTTTCAAATAACCTTCCTGTATTGATCAGCACGATGATCCCGGGAGTGGAAAACAGCTTTGATGTCGAACAGATAAAGCAGGTTTTGACGAAGATCCGACAGAATATCGGTGAATTCCATATCGGTATCGACAAGCAGGAATTTGAATATTACCGCAAGGCCAATGATCTTATCCGCCAGGCTTCAAGACCATTGGGAATCAAGACCATGGTCTTTAATACCGTCAATTATCTGGAAAAAGGCGATTATCAGGCTTTGGAAGTCTTAAGGGCCATCAAGAATAAGACTGTCATTGAAAACATCGACAGCGTCTTTGATGAGCAGACCTATTTTAAGACCGAAGAAGAACTGCGCAGATACTATCCGGAAGAAGACTTTAAAAATCTTAAGGATTTCTCTGATGGATGTGACGTCGATCTTTCCAAGATCAGGACCTACCTTCCTTCTTATCCTTTAAAGCAGGGCGTCTCTTCGGCTGAATATCTTAAGGCTTTGTGTGTCAAAGGCCTTTCCCTGCGGCTTAAGGGCAAGGTGCAAAAGGAATACAGTCAGCGGCTTAAATACGAGTTGGATGTCATTTTAAGCATGCACTTTGAGGATTATTTCCTGATCGTCTATGATTTCATCCTCTATGCCAAGAAAAACGATATCTATGTCGGTCCGGGCCGAGGAAGTGCTGCGGGATCGCTGGTAGCCTATTGTCTTGGCATAACCGACATCGATCCGCTTAAATACGGCCTTTATTTCGAACGATTCCTCAATCCGGAAAGGATCAGCATGCCTGATATCGATACAGATTTCCCGGATGATCGAAGAGATGAAGTCATCGCTTACGTTGCCAATAAGTATGGCAATGACCACGTCGCTCATATCGTTACCTACGGAACCCTTAAGGCCAAACAGGTCGTAAGGGATGTCGGAAGGGTACTGGGTCTATCCGATACCCTTGATATCGACCGTCTGGCCAAAGCCATCCCGAATACACTTAATATCACTTTGGAAGCTGTCTATAACGAATCCAAGGTCTTCAGGGATCTGATCAATGCCTATCCGCAATACCAGACCCTCTACCGTTTATCGAAGATCATCGAAGGACTGCCTAGACACCTTAGCACCCACGCGGCGGGAATCGTCTTTTCCAAAGATGCCCTAAGCGATGTGATGCCTTTATATAAAATTGAGCAGGATCTCTATTCGACCCAGTTTCAGATGGAACATCTGGAGGAATTCGGTCTGATCAAGATGGATTTCCTTGGTCTGCGCAATCTTTCGATCATCAAGGAGATCGTCGATGAAGTAAACAAGACTTCCAGCCTGGATATCAGAAATATCCCGCTGAACGATCCAAAGACCTTCAAACTGATCGATAACGTCAATACCCTGGGCATCTTCCAGCTGGAATCTTCCGGCATGGTCAATCTGATAAGAAAGATGCAGCCTAAGACTTTCGAAGATATCGCGATCACCATCGCCCTCTTCCGTCCGGGACCGATGGCCAATATTCCGGTATATCTGAATCAGCGCAAGGATCCGGATCAGATCGTTTACAAAGTACCGGCCTTAAAGCCGATCTTAAGGGAGACCTCAGGTGTAATCGTCTATCAGGAACAGATCATGGAGATCGCCAGGACGATGGCTTCCTTCTCCCTGGCCAAAGCCGATACGCTACGCAAGGCCATGAGCAAGAAACAGAAAAAGCTGCTGGATAGTCTTAAGAAGGAATTCATCGATGGCTGTTTAGCCAATGGCTATAAGCTTTCGGACAGTCAGGAGATCTATTCACTGATCGAAAGATTCGCTGACTACGGTTTCAATAAATCCCACAGCGTCGCCTATGCGAATATCGCCTATCAGATGGCCTACCTTAAAGCCAACTATCCTTTATACTTCTATAAGGCCATCTTCAATGGCTCCATCGGCAGCGATTCCAAGACCTATGAGATCACTTTGGAATGCAATAAGATGGGCATCGAGGTAGTAAAGCCGGATATCAATCTCAGCAAGGATCACTACATCATTCACCAGGGTTGCCTGCTTGCTCCTTTATCCATCGTTTCCAATATCGGTTCAGTGATCTTGACAAACATACTAAAAGACCGTAATGCTAAAGGACCATACCGTTCCTATATCGAGGTCATCTGTCGTTTGAACAACATCGGTGTCAACCAGCGGGCCCTTGAATATCTTATCTGGTCGGGTGCCCTGGATGGTTTTGACTATAACCGGACTACGATGGTCAATAATCTGGATATCGTTTTAAAGTATGCATCCTTTGCTTACTCGGACAATATCAGTCTTTTGGAAAGTGAAGCTGATCTTCCTTTGATCAAGCGCTATCAGGATGATAAGAAGAATATCGCCCGCAAGGAGAAGGAAGTCTACGGATTCTATTTCACGATCCATCCGATCGATGACTTCAAAAAGGCCCATAACATCGAAGCAGTTACCTTAAATGAGTTAAATGGCAGATTCGGCCAGTCTGAAGGCTTTGGCATGATCGAACGGATCAGGACTCACCGTACCAAAAGCAACGCTACGATGGCCTTTGTTACCGTTTCTGACGAGACCGGCGATTTCGATCTGGTACTGATGCCTAAGGAATACAGCAGCTACCAAAACCAGCTTAGCAAGGGCAAATATCTGTTGTTTAGTGGTAATATTGATAGAGAAGGAAGCATTTTGGTCAAAAGAATGCGGGTGTTTGACAGCGATGAATAAGATACTGATCGTAGATGACGAACAACATATCCGGGAAGTAGTCGTGGAATATGCCAAGGCCAATGGTTTTGAAGTCTTTGAAGCGACCAATGGCGAGCAGGCTCTTAAGATCGTTAAAAGCAACGACATCGATTGCATGATCCTGGATCTGATGATGCCGGTGATGGATGGATTTACAGCCCTTAAAAAGATCAAACAGATCAGGGATGTACCGACCATCGTTTTAAGTGCGCGCGAAGAAGAATACGATAAGCTAAGCACCTTCGATCTCGGTGCCGATGATTACGTCACCAAGCCTTTCTCACCTAAGGAACTGATGGCCAGGATCAAGAGACTGATCGAAAGGACCAACAATCAGAAAGGCACGATCACCGTTGACGGACTGACAATCGATGTCCGTGGCAGAACAGTCAGGATCGATGGTCAGAAGCTGGAGATGACCCCGAAAGAGATCGAACTGCTGATCTATATGGTCGAAAACCGTAACATGGCCTTAAGCAGGGAGAAACTGCTAAGTTCGGTATGGGATTATGACTACTATGGCGATGACCGAACCATTGATACCCATATCAAGATGCTTCGCAAGAGTCTGGGCGAATATAAAAAACATATCGTTACCGTAAGAGGATTGGGATACAAGTTTGAAGATTGATTTTAAATCGGTGAGATCCAGGCTCTGGATCTCCTTTTTGGCTTTTGCTCTGATCATCCTGGCTATCCTGGGATCTTTCCTGGTGGCTTTTATTACGCATTATTACCGCAATTCCAAAGTTGATGCGGTAAATGCCCTGGAGCAGACAGTCGAAAGACTGATCATCAATAACCGCAATATCACCCAAAGCGACCTTAAGACTGTATCCGACAATGTGGTAAACAACAATGTCTGTCTGGTCGTCTATAATCTTAACCGCAAGGAGTTATACAGTGCAGATTCCCTTGGCGATGAGTGCATCATCAACAAGGAACTGAACTTCAATGGTGAAAACATCGTCATCAGCCGGGATTATCTCAAGATGACTGATTACTTCGATCACGATTCCCTGACCTATACCTATATCTCCCCGATCAGTTCCAATGACATGCTTTTAGTGGGAAAGATCTACCGCGATCTCTATGAGAGCTATTATGTCTTTGTCAACGCCTCGATGGAGCCGATCGGCAGCTACATGTCCTTTATCGGCAATCTCTCTACGTTTGCGACGATACTGATCATCATCATCTCGATCGTTCTTACCT
>JAFWFB010000066.1 GCA_017512625.1 Erysipelotrichaceae bacterium | reverse complement strand
GGATCGTCGTGCCTCCGGCTTTGATCGCTTTTTTAAGGATCTTTTTGGTGTTGCTGACGATCTTTTGAATGTCTTCATCATCTAGTTTCAAACAGATGGATTCAGGATGAACACCCGAAGCAAACAGGATCTCGTTGGCATAGATATTTCCGATCCCGGCCACAAAGTGCTGGTCATGCAACACTTCCTTGATAGGTCGTTTGATGTCTGCCAGGTATCTTTTCGCATATGCGACGTTAAAACTTCTGTCAAAAGGTTCCGGGCCCAGATCAGCGATCTCATACTTGTCTTTTATCGGTGAGAGATACATCCTTCCGAATTTGCGCACATCATGGTATTGCAGGGTTTTACCGTTATCCAGCTTGAAGATGATATGCACGTGCTTATCATATGGCTTTTCGCCATCAAGATAAAAGTACTTGCCTTCCATGCGAAGATGAGAAACCAAAGCCAGATCATCCATTTCAAAGATCAGGTACTTTCCCCTTCTTTTGAAATTACGGAAAGACTGGCCGATCAACTTATGCTTAAAATCATCGATATCATCCTCGATGATCTTAGGGTAAAGGACGAGGATATCTTCGATCCTTCGATCCTTGATCATTCCCTCCAGGGTCCTTAAAACTGTTTCTACTTCCGGTAATTCAGGCATCTTTATTTACATCCATACAGGTCTTTGGCATAACCTATTTCATTATTCAATTTAACGCCGATCTTGACCGCATTATTCATGCCATCATTGATCAGTTCGATAACCTTATCCAGTTCATCGTTTACTACATCAAAGATCAGCTCATCGTGGATCTGTAAGATCATCTTGGATCTTATGTTATTCTCCTTGAAAAGACGGTCGATACGGATCATCGCTTCCTTCATGATATCAGCAGCACTTCCCTGTACCGGGGTATTCATGGCTGCTCTTTTAGCGAATTCCCTTACGGAATAATTCTCATCATCTATTTCTTTGATGTAGCGCTTGCGGTTGGTGATCGTCTTGACATATTTATGCTCTTGCAAGAAAGCGATCTGATCATCCAGAAACTTCTTAACTTTCGGATATGTCCTGAAATAGTTTTCGATATACTGCTTGGCTTCCATCAGTGAGATATCTGCCTGCTTGGCCAGACCAAAGTCGGAGATACCGTAGATGATACCGAAATTGATGGCCTTGGCCTTACGTCTGATATCTGATGTCACTTCTTCAAGGGGTATGTTAAAGATCGAAGAAGCAGTCGAGGAATGGACATCGATGTTGTGGTTAAACAGATCGATCAGCTTCTCCTCACCTGATAAAGCCGCCAGCACTCTTAGCTCGATATTGGAATAGTCAGTCGAAAGCAAGACAGAATCCTCGGAGGCAACAAAGGCCTTGCGGACTTCCCTTCCTTCGTCGTTGCGGACACTGATATTCTGCAGGTTAGGTTCAACGGAAGAAAGTCTTCCGGTCTGGGTGATGGTCTGGGTATAGATCGTATGGATCTTGCCATCATCCTTGATATATTTCTTCAATCCTTCGCTATAGGTCGAAACGATCTTGGACAATGAACGGTAGTCAATGATCGCATCGATGATCGGATGATAACGGCGAAGCTTTTCCAGTGTTTCGATATTGGTGGAATTCTTGCGGTTTTTAGGCAGACCCATTTCCTCGAAAAGAACGGCCGCTAACTGCTTTGGCGAATTGATATTGAATTCGTGTCCCGCATATTCATAGATACTATAAGAAAGATCCAGTAAGCGTCTGTTAAGATCGTCCGAGATTTCGTCAAGCACCTTGGAATCAACATTGATGCCCTGTTTTTCCATTCCCTGAAGGATCCTTGAAAGAGGCAATTCGATGTTGCGGTAATAATCGATAAGCTGTTCATCGATCAGCTTCTTATTCAGTTTCGGATAGATCAAAGCCAGAGCGTTGGTGATCATCGATGTTCTGGCAACAAGCACGCTGCTTTCAGGTAAAAGTGGCTTTGCACTGGTGCCATAGATCGTTTTAGCTTCTTCAACGTTGGAAAAACCGTATTCATAGAAGATGGCGTTCATATCAGCCAGATAGTTATTGCTGATAAAGCCCATCAGCATGATGTCTTCGAAGTTGTTAAGCTTGATCTTATGACGATCTAAAAGATGCAGGACCTGTTTCAGGTTAAAGGTCACCTTTTTATGATCACCTTTGAGGTAATTGATAAAATCAGCGTTTTTGATGGCCTTTTCAAATTCCATGACCTGGCAGGTCTTGCCATCACTTAGTCCGACAGCATAAATATGCGGATCGTAGTAATCAAAATCATCGTGCTCGAAATAAACAGCACAATCATCCTTATACAGTTTCGGATCGAAGGCTTCCACGTAGCTTCCTGCCAAAGCTGGCGCTTCAGTAACCGGACTTTTTACCAGACGGTTTACCTGAGAAGTCAAAGAGCGCATTTCATACTTGTTGATGAACTGCCTTAAAGTATTGATATTCAAATCATATTTGATTTCACTGATATCGATGCCAAGATCAACATCAGTGATGATGGTAGCTAGTTTCTTGGAATTGAAGGCATCCTGCTTGCCATCGATCAGTTTTTCCTTAAGCTTTCCCTTGATCTGCTCGATGTTTTCGTAGATCCCTTCAATCGTTTCATACTCAGTCAAAAGTTTTACGGCACCCTTATCACCGATGCCCGCAACACCCTTGATATTGTCCGACTTATCGCCGGAAAGGCCCTTATAGTCGATTATCTGCTTTGGTGAAAGGGAAAACTTATCATAGACGCCCTTTGCATCCATAATAGCCATTTCCGAGACGCCCTTGATCATCAAGGCAACCTTTACCCTATCATTTACCAGCTGAAGCAGGTCATTATCAGAAGAAAGGATCAAAACATCATTATCTTTAGAAAAGGCATTGGCCGCACAGCCGATGATATCATCCGCTTCGATGTCATCCCTTTCCAGGTATTTGATGTTATAGGCATTCATCATTTCCCTGACCAGGGCAAACTGAGGCACCAGCTCATCCGGCGTTTCTCTTCTTCCGGATTTATAGCCATCATACATCTCATGACGGAAGGTATGCTTTCCCTTATCAAAGGCAACCAAGACATATTCCGGATCGATGGTCTCCAAAGCCTTGTTAAGCATATGCGAAAAGCCGTATATCGCATTGGTATATACGCCGTTGGAGGTGGACATGATGTTACCGGAATATGCTGTAGCGTAATACGCTCTAAAAAGCAGGGAATTTCCGTCTACCAGCAGGATCTTACTCATAAGATGAATTCAAAGTCTCTTCAGCGATGTTTTCCAGAACATCGAGATTTTCATACATGATCGATAGGTAATTCTTATTATCAGCGATCTGGGTATCGGTCAGGGAAGAGATATTGGAAAGATTGACCCTGGTAAGACCCAGTTCTGATTCCAGTTTATTGAACAGTTCGATCATCTCTTCGCTCATATTCGGTTCATAGGCGATGTAGCGGACGCCATCATCAACGATGCGCTGCTTGATCAGTTCCAGCTGCTGGGCACTAGGCAGGGAACCATAGCGGGAAAGACATACCGGATAGACCTGGAAGCCATAGGCTTTCTGCCATGAACCAAAGGATGCGGTCATCGAGACGAATTTGATGTTAAGGTTATCGTTCTTTAAACGGTTGGACAGTTTCTGATAGTCAGCGTCCAAAGAGATCAGCTCTTCTTCAAGCTTATCGTAATTGGCTTTGAAAGTTGCAGCGTACTCGACATAGTTGCTTGAAAGGGTGACATAGACATCCTTGGCCATGGAAAGCATCGAGATCGGATCAAGCCACAGGTAAAGATCCTTGTCATAGGTATCGATCAGATCGAAACATGGATCGTTGTAATATGGGCTTTCAGTAAAGCGACGCTCGCCATCGACATAATAGCAAGTATAACGGTTAAAGTTATAGATCGCATTCAAGGAGGACAGATCGACTTCGGTAATGCCCGAATTGTCGATATCCTGTTCCATTAAAGTCAGATAGTTTTCCAGTTCACCGATCCGGAAAAGGAAGATCGAATCACCAAGCAACTGCTCGATGTTATCGACCGGATCAGCGATCTGGATCAGTTCATTTTCCTGGATCTGATTGATAGGCAAGACATCACCGGCGATAGTCTGGATCAGATAGCCTACAGGATAAACGGTATAGCAAACACCTGTACGCACTTTGGCGGTACAGGAAGTAATAAACAGAATCAATAAGGTGATAATTAATCGTTTAAAACATTTCATATAAAAGAATTATACCATCTTAAAAATTATCTTTTCCGATAAAGAAGATAATAGATCTTCATGCCCTGGTCCATGAATTTCTTTTCATAGCCGGTCAAAGGCATTCCATCCTTTATCTCGTCATGGAAATCGGTAGATATGGCTTCAAGAATGAAGTCAGTCTTAGCGAATTCCTCCTTGGAGTATTCAAACAGGTCCAGATTATCCGTTTTAATGTAAATAGAGCCTTCTGGCGATAGGATATGCTCATACATGAGCAAATACTTATGCGTAGTCAAACGACGCTTATGATAGCCCCTTTTAGGCCAGGGATCGCTGAACAAAAGATAGATCGTTTCAAATCTTAAGTCTTCTATCCTTTCGTAAAGATCATCAAGATTGCCATGCATAAAATACAGGTTAGCCAAGGCCAGCTCTTCACATTTGCGCACACATTTCGCT
>JAFWFB010000065.1 GCA_017512625.1 Erysipelotrichaceae bacterium | reverse complement strand
TATTTGTCACCGTATTCATTTTTGATATCCTGGGCAATATTTTTAACATCCTGTCCATGATAGCCATCTTCCGGCAATTCCTCTTCAACTCCAAATAATTGACGGTAGCGTGCTCTTAAGGAAAGAGCGAGCATGTTGATCTGGTTACCGGCATCGTTGATATAGTATTCCCTTAAGATGTCATAGCCGCTGGCCTTATAGAGTCTGGCACAGGTATCGCCCCAGACGGCACCTCTTGCGTGTCCGCAATGCAGGGCTCTGGTCGGGTTGGCAGAGACATATTCCATCAGGATCCTTTGACCCTTTCCGGAATCATTGATACCGTATTTATCATCGGCCTCGATGATGGTAGTGATGATATCAGCGAGAGCTTCGTTCTTGATCACAAAGTTAATGAATCCCGGACCGGCGACAGTAGCCTTTTCGATCTCTGGGACCATCTTGACGATCTCCTCACAGATCTCCTGGCCTATCTCTTGCGGTCTTCTGCGCAGGATCTTGGTAAGACGCATCGCCAGATTGGTCGCATAATTGCCATTGGAAGAATCCTTTGGAACCTCCACCATGACAAAACCTTCTTCCGGTTCGATGCCATATTTCTCTTTTACCAGTTCAGTAAGCTTGATAACCAGCTTTTCATCAACTCTGCTCATAACGCCTCCATTTTAACATTACAAAAAATAATTACCGTTTCTCGGTATTTAAAGATTAACAGAATTAAGGCTCATTTACAATAAAGAGACGGACCTAAATCGCCATTTTAGGTAAAGATGCTTTATACTATGATTGAGGTATCCCTTATGGATGCCATAGTTTGACTGATATTTAAGCAAAGGAGCTAATTATAATGAGTAACAGACCTGCTGAAGCAGCCGGCCTTTTCGGAAAGGTCATGTGCGCCAGCGCCATTTTCAGCACTTACAAGGACCTTTTAGGTTTAAGCCAACAGGAAGCCGTCGATAAAGGTTTTCCGATGTCCGGAGGCCGGATGGGTACGTGTGGAGCTGTTTTGGCTTGCCAGACCATCTTGGAGAAGTATAAACCGGAAAAGGTTCAGGAGCTGGAAGATAGGTTTTCTAAGTTAAACGGTTCATCGCAATGTGCCGTATTAAAGGGGAGGACCGGCGGACCGGTACTTAGAGCCTGTCCCGGATGCATCGAGGATGCTGCCAGGATCATGGAAGAACTGATGGAGGAAGATGATGAAAAGAATCGTTAAGATAGCGATCGCCTTATGCTTATGTCTTTCGCTGGTATCCTGCTCAAAGAATGAGCCACAGAAGGTAGTTGACGGTTTCCTTAACGCCGTCAAGCACCGCGATTTTAAAAAGGCTGCGCAATACTATGGAGCTGATATCGATGAGTTAAGCGATAGCTTCGACGAGCTTGCTGAACAGGCTGAATCGGTAAGCCCAGCAGTCAGAAAAATGCTCAACAAGTTTATCGATAAACTGACCGGTTTTGAATATGATATCCTTCAAACCAAGATCGATGGCGATAAAGCGGAAGTAAACGTCAGGATAAAGACCTATGACTTCGGTTCACTGGTAAGCAAATTCATGTCTGATTACTTATTAGAATCCATAGGACTGGCCTTCTCCGGAGCTGATCAGACCGATATTGAAAGAAAACTGGTCGAATCGCTG
>JAFWFB010000064.1 GCA_017512625.1 Erysipelotrichaceae bacterium | reverse complement strand
TGATCCAAAATATCTGGCCCATAAGGGCTTTACGGTGTGCGATGAAGCTGATAACGGAATACAGCTGTGGTATCTGCCTTTCACGTCAGACGTAGATAAACCGAGATTCAAAGAGTGTGCCAGACATCCTCATGTAGAGGACTCCGGTTACGTCCTTTTCTATACGAGCCAATGCCCGTTCAATGCAAAGTATGTACCGATCCTTGAGCAGACTGCAAAGGAGCATGACATCGAATTCAAGGCGATTCATATCGATAATAAAGAGACTGCGCAAAACGCTCCTACGCCAGTCACCACCTATGCGCTGTTTTATAATGGTGAATATCTGACCAACGAACAGATGAATAGTGCTAAATTCCTGAAGCTGGTGGCTCGATAAACCTTTGCTTTTAAAGAAACTATATGGAAATTTCGCTTTTGTCTGATCGCTATCTTGTACGACGCCTGACTGAAAATGATATTGCGAAGATATATGCATTGTGTAAAAACAACCCTTTGTACTATCATTACTGCCCGCCATTTGTAACCTATGCCAGCATCGCCAGCGATATGAAGGCCTTGCCTCCCAATAAGGATTATTCCGATAAGTATTATCTGGGATATTACCAGGGAGAAAAGCTGATCGCCGTAATGGATCTGATCCTGAGCTATCCTGATGAAAACACGGCCTTTATCGGTTTCTTTATGACGGATATCTCCGTACAAAACGCAGGTATCGGCAGCGGGATCATTGATGAACTGTGTTCTTACTTAAAGAATATTGGCTTTTCAAGCATCCGCCTTGGCTGGGTCAAGGGCAATCCGCAGGCTGAGCATTTCTGGAAAAAGAACCTCTTCACAGAGACCGGGATCACCTATGATACAGATGGTTATACTGTTGTCGTAGCAAAACGCAACATATAAATTCCAAGTCGTCTATTAATAAACAAAAAAACACCACTCGCACCAACCATAGGATCTATACGAGTGGTGTTTTTTGATACTTTATGCTGCTGCTTTAGGATCTCCTAAAGCCATAAAGTTTCAGATACCGTATCCTGATGAATTAATAAAAGGCAATCAGGGATCTGCTTCCAATGAAACGGTCCTTTTTGCTTTTCCTTTAGCATATAATTAAATTATGGATCTACTGATACTGGGTGGAATAGTCCTGTTCTGGTGGGCAATGTTTACCGTTTCATTCAAAGATGATCGAAGCAGATATCGCAACTGCTATTTTCTGGTTCTGGCCATTTTTCATACGATCTTTTTTCTGGCTTATTTAGCCGGAGATCACATGTTCGATGTGATGATTGTTTTGGCCATCATCTTTGGTATTGCGGTGATCATCGTACCGTTTTTCCTGATCTTTAATGGCATCACCATGATGAAAAGAGAAGGAAAGGGATTGTCCACCCTGCTTTCACTGTTTTTCGGGATCCTGATCGGTATTGGTGAGATAACAACCTTCCTAACCATGATGTCGATCGTCTTTGCTGCCAACGATAATCAGGTCTTCGTTGACCTGGTCAAGAATCTGGGACTTCCTTTTTCCGTTTTCAGTGTATCAGTGATCTATGTCTCCGTTTCTTTCCTGATCTTTATGATCTATACCCTGTTTCTTCAGATCGTGCCAAGAAAGCGTGACTTTGACTATGTGATCATTCACGGATCGGGTCTGATCCATGGAAACAAGGTATCAAAGCTTTTATCCGATCGTATCGACAAGGCTTTGGAAGTATACCACAAAGATCCAACCCCACCGATCCTGATACCATCAGGCGGACAGGGACCGGATGAGGATCTGGCCGAAGCCAGGGCCATGGCTGACTATATGATCGCCAAGGGAATACCGACAGAGAAGATCGTTCCGGAAGATACCTCGACAACGACCTATGAAAATCTGGTCAATTCGAAAAAGATCATTGAAGAAAGAGGCGGTGGCGACTATATTGCCCTTGTTACCAGTAACTATCACGTCTACCGGGCCCTTAGACATTGCCGCAAGATCGGTCTTAAGTGTACCGGTATCGGTTCTCATGTTGCCTTCTATTACTGGCCTAGTGCCCTGATCAGGGAATATGTGGCCGTCCATTCGGAATTCAAGCATCTTGTGATCCTGATTTTAGGATGGCTGGCGGTCATCGTTCCTTTATTCTTTACATTTAGATAAATTATCCGACCCTACTAGATAGGACCGGATTGATTTATAATTAAATAGCTTAATAAATATAGTGAGGGAATTATGAAAAAGATTCTTTTGTTGTTGATAAGTATCATGCTCGTACTGGGTATTAGCGGTTGTAAACCGACTAAAGTCCGCACAGATGATATTTATGTTTTCTATACCAGCGATGTTCATTGCGGTGTAGATAAGAACCTGGGCTTTGCTTCAGCCAAGGCCATTGTTGAAGATACCAAGGCTGAGCATCCTTACGTAGCCTTAGTTGACATGGGTGACTATCTTCAGGGTGGAACGCTGGGCGTACTGACCCAGGGCGAAGAGATCATCTCCCTGATGAATGAGATGGGCTATGATGCGGCTACGATCGGTAACCATGAATTTGATTACGGTATTCCGCGCTTGGTTGAACTGATCAAGATGGCCAACTTCCCGATCGTTGGAAGCAACATCATTTATACCGGTAACAAGGAAAACGCCTTGGCTGATGTTCCTGGCTATACCATCAAGGATTTCGATGGAACCAAGGTAGCCTTTGTTGGCGTTCTTACACCATCATCAATCAGGACTTCTACCCCGACCAACTTTGTTGAGGACGGGGAATTCGTCTATGATTTCTGCTCCCAAGATGATGGATTGCAGTTAGCAAACGCAGTCCAGACTTCTGTCGATGCTGCCCGCAAGGAAGGTGCTGACTATGTCATCCTGCTCTCCCACTTAGGTACCAGGGAAAGCGATAGACCTTACGATGCTATTACCTTGATCAAAAATACCAAAGGTATCGATGCGGTACTGGATGGACATGCTCATGCTGAAATAATCGGCGACTACTATCTGAATGCCGAAGGAAAAGAGATCCCTCTTTCTTCAGTCGGTACCCAGATGGCCAATCTTGGCGAACTGATCATCGATAAGGAAGGCAATATCACGACCCTTTTGATCAGCGAATATGACAAACAGGATGAGAAGACTACGGAAGTTGTTACCAAAGCCAATAACCGGGTCGAAGAGATCCTTTCCGAAGTCATCGGTACTACTTCTTTCACCTTGAGCATTACCGATGAAAATGGCATCAGACTGGCCCGCAACCGGGAGATCGGTCTGGCTGATTTTGTGACAGATGCCTTCAGGGAAGAGCTGGAAACCGATGTTGTCATGATCAATGGCGGTTCGGTGCGTTCAACTGTCGAAGAAGGCGAGATCACCTATGGTGACATCATCAATGTTGCACCATTCATGAATTCATTATCTTCCTGCTATGCAACCGGGCAGCAGATCATGGATGCCTTGGAATTCGGCAGTATGTATACCGAAAAGATCACTTCCTTCGATGAGAAGGCAGTTGGTGAATTCGGCGGCTTCTTACAGGTATCCGGTTTAAAATACACCATTGATACCTCTGTGCCTACCCCGGTAGTGTTGGATGAAAACAAGATGTTTGTCAGCATCGAGGGTGAAAGAAGAGTCAAGGATGTCATGATCCTGCAAGATGGCGAATATGTTCCTATCGATCCGGAAAAGATTTATTCCGTCGGTAGCAGTGACTATGTCCTGTTTAACATGGGCGATGGCAATACCGTCTTCACTAACTGTGAACCGATCATCAAAGCCGGTCCGACCGACAGCGAGGTCATCATCAGAAAGATCATGACCATCGGTTCGATAGATGAACGCTACAAGACTACCGAAGGCCGAATCACGGTAGAATAAAATAGAATAATAAAACCCGCTTCATTTAGAAGCGGGTTTTTGTTTTCCTTCTATATATACTTATCGGTTTAGATAGCTACTGATACGCTGTAGATAATCAGGCGCTTCATCGTAAGCCGCATGGCCATAGTCTTCATAGACATATAGTTCACTGCCTAAGCCTTCAGCCAGCTGATAGGAAGCTTCAACCCCCAGTGTCTGATCCTTTCCGGCGCCAAGGACCAGGCTAGGACATTGAATGTCCTTAAGACGGTCTAAGACATCAAAATCCATAATGGCCTTAAGCGATGAAATGAAGTTAGCGTATTCCAGATCGCTTACATCATCACCAAGGCTTAAGATCACATCCTTATACTGCTCGAAAAAGCCGGGGGAGTAGACGTGCTCGCCAAAGGATTGGGCCAATTCCCTTCCCTTTTTATCTGTAGCAAGTTCCAGCCACTTCCTGATTACGGTCTGATCCATGTCCTTTACATTGGCGCTGGTGGAACAAAGTATCAGATCATCGACCAGTGAAGGCTGCTTTAGGGCAATGGTCTGTGAGACCATGCCACCCATGGATACGCCCATCAGGCTAAAGTGTTCTAGTTCCAGTTTTTTTATGGCAGCAAGGGTGTCATCAGCCATGTCCTCGATACTATAATTTTCCGGCTGTATCTCGATATGATCAAACAGATAAATATCCATGTCCTTTGCCAAGATCTGATAGGCACTTTCGATCGCCTCAGCAGAAAGCATGACACTTTTTAAGGAAAGACCGGGTAGGATGATGAGCTTTTTACCATCCGGGTTTCCGAAGTGCAGGTAGCTCATTTTCTTATCTTCAAATTCGATCGTATTTACCAATGTTTTTTCCTCGTTTTCTTTCGCCTTATTATTTGCGCACCCTGCAATGATCAGCATCATGACAAGTATCAGCGCAGTTGTTTTACCTAATATATTTTTCATAAAGATCTTCGCTTTTTCTTTCCATCTGAATTCTAGCAAAAAAATCGTCATTACATCCGATATTGATGAATGAAAAGAAGTCTGGAAATTGTATAATTAGGGAGAAAAAAGTCTTAAATATGAAATCAAGAAAACTATTAACAGTCTTGTTATGTCTGTTTCTGCTTGTTGGCCTGGTTCCTGTCAATGTTTGGGCGCAGGATGAGCCAAGCGAACCAGGCGAAAAGACCGGTGATAGCAGTCATACCAGGGACTATGCGATCATATCTTCGCT